>JACSRU010000003.1 GCA_014879575.1 Chthoniobacterales bacterium
TCCGAAGGGCTGGGTTATTGAGAATCGTGGCATCCGGCCTGAAGGGCTGGGATCTGCGTGGAGCGGGTGACGGACCTTCCGCTCGCTAACTTCGTCTGGCCTTCAAACCCAGGCCTTGCAGCTTGGGCTTGAGAATCGTCGGCCTTTGGCCTTGGAACCTGCAACTATCGGAGATGCGCCCGAAATCACCTCCCATGTTCCACAGGGTTTACCTCCGGGCATTTCCCAGGAAAAACATTCCGCGAAGGAATCGGTTCCGACCCCGTCCCAGTCAAAAAATGACACCCTTCACAGCCCGAGAACCTTTCGGAGCATCCTCTCGTCCGGCGAGGGACCGACGAGGGCGAGCGTCATCCGCGAAGGATCGAGGATTTCTGCGGCAGCACTCCGAACTTCCTCGGGGGTCACGGCGCGGATTTTCTCATGCACGGTCTCGGGATCAATGACCTTCCCGTGAACGAGAACGGAGCCGCCCAGCCTCATGTTCTGACTCGATGAGCGTTCGAGAGACATCCGGCTGGAGCCGATGGCATATTCCTTTGCGCGCTTGAACTCGGCTTTCCCGACGATTTTTTTGCGGAGCACTTCAAACTCCGCAAGGATCAGGCGCAGGGATTTCTCAAGATTCTTTTTATCCAGACCGGCCGTGATGTTCAAAACGCCGGAATCATCGAGCGTCAGGAGATGCGTGTTCACCGAGTAACAAAGCCCGCGTTTTTCGCGCAGCTCCTGGAACAATCGCGAACTGGCATTTCCCCCAAGCAGAATGTGCAGCAGGTGCATGGCGAAGCGTCGCTCGTCCTTGTGGCTGAATCCAGGCAGGGCAACGGCCACCTGGGTCTGCTGGATGTCCCGGGCCTCCACACAGAGTCGGGGCTGGGACGGCGGGACGGGCGCGGGTTTCGCGGCTGGTTTGCGCCCTTTTCCCAGACCCGCGAGTGCCTTGCCCACGCGGGCGACCACCTGCCCGTGCGTCAGTCTGCCGGCGGCGGTCACCACGGTGCTCGTGCTGTGATAATGACTGGCCCGGTAATCGAGAAATTCCTTCCGCCCCAGTCCCTCGATGGTTTCCAGCGTGCCGGTCAGGGGACGCCCGAGCGGATGCCTGGGCCAGTAGGTGGCGTTCAGCAGCTCCGCCACGTGGGAGGATGGCTCGTCGCGATACATCAGGATTTCCTCCCCGATGACTCCGCGCTCGCGGTCAATATCCCGCCTGGAAAATCGCGGGTTGAGATAAATGTCGCAGAGCACATCGCAGACGCGCGGAAAATATTCGGCGGCCGCCGTGGCATAGTAGCAGGTCTGTTCCTCGGCGGTGTAGGCATTCATGTCGCCTCCCACTCCCTCGATTTCCTGCATAATCCTCCGGGCCGACCGCCGCGCCGTGCCCTTGAAAAGCATGTGCTCGATAAAGTGCGAAATCCCGTTCCGTCCCGCAGGCTCGTGTCGCCCGCCTACGGAAGCCCAGATTCCCATGGCGGCGGTCTGTGCCTGCGGCATCTCACAGGTTGCCACGCGCAGGCCGCAGGGAAGCGTGGTCAGTTGGACGGTGTTTGACATCGAAAGGCGAAAATGAGGCAAACCGCTTCGTCAACCCACCCAGTCAAACTTCACCACCCGCTCGATCCCGGGATGCAGACTGTGATGGACCGGGCACGCCAAGGCGGCGTTCTCAAGCGTCTGCCGCTTCGGAAAGTCCGGAGGAAGCGGAATCCGGAAAGTCACCTCGATTTTAATAATCCGGCGGGGGGAGTCGGTGGACATCGTTTTGTCCACGCCAATTTGCATTTTCCCGAGTTCCACCCCGTGTTGCTCCGCGGCAATTCCCATGATTGTCGCCATGCAGGCTCCCAGGGATGCCGCCGCAAGATCCGTTGGAGAAAATGACTCGCCCTTGCCGTGATTGTCCACCGGCGCATC
>JACSRU010000002.1 GCA_014879575.1 Chthoniobacterales bacterium
GCCTCTCTCCCTCTGCGTCTCCGCGCCTCTGCGGGAGAACATTCCGTCCGGATCGCCCGCCTCTCTTCCATCTCCATTGAGGCGGATTCCATTTCTTTCATGAGTGGTTAAATTCTGCCGCCTCCGCCTCCGGGGCCGCTTTTTCGTTCGAAAGGGCGACCTTGTTTTCCCTCTTCCACCGCGCGACCTGGTCGGTGAGGGCGAAGACCATCCCATACATCCACCACCGGGTGAAGGCGTCGCTGGCGGAGTGCCCGCTCGTCCAGCTCAGGAGCAGATCGCGAAAGAAATACATGAAGCAATAAAGTGCCATCGTGCGGACCCAGACAAACCCTTCCGCACGTCGAAAGAGGGTGTAGGAGCAAAAGATGCCCGTGAAGAGCACGAAGACATGGATGATGGAGAGCGGAATGCCGAAGTCCGCGGCGTATCCCAGCCAGGTATTGTGCCAGGCCTTGCCGATGGCAAACGGCATAACCTGGTCGCGGATGTCCGGCGCGCCAAACATCATCGCATGGTAATAGGCGCCGGCGGCTGCGCCGATGTCCACGCTAAAGCCGTCTCCTATCCAGGGATCGCGCCGGATTTCCTCGATGGCAATCTCCCGGAGCGCCTTGCGGAATTCATCCTGACCGCCCGCCAGCGAACTGAGTTCGGGATCCCAGTTTCCCGGCAGCCAGGAGAGCGCGCGTTGCGCATTGAGCGGGAGATGAAACAGATTCCCCTGACCAACGAGAATGCCGCCAAGCCCCAGAGCCACGATCATCGCAAAGAGCACCACATACCGGTATTGCCGGTAAAGGATGGCGGAGAGCAGCGGAAACAAGAACAACTGCATCATGGCCGCCCGCTTGCCGCTCAGGGCCACGGGAATAAACCCGATCAGATACAGGGCAAAGCGCCCGGGATGCGCGATGGAAAAAACCTGCGCGGGCGAGTAACGACAAAAAAGCAGGGAGATGAGCAGCAGGACCGGGCCGGCCATCACCTGGTGCCATGTGTAGGTGCCCTCGTTCTCGATATCCAACCCTGCCACGCCGAGCTGACGGCCCAGAACCAGATATTCCAAAAGGTTCCGGGCCAGATCGAGGAGCAAACCGGTCAGCATCAGGCCGAAAATCCATTTAATGTCGCGCTCCTCGATCTCCTGGTTTGAGATAATCAGGAACGCGGCCAGCGCCATAAGAACCGTCGCGTAAAACCGTCCGCCGCCGGTCATTGACCCGAACCCCGCCAGCCCCACCGGATTCAGTGCCCAGACCAACATCACCCACGCGAAATACAGAAGAATCGGGGCGTTCCGGAGACGGAAGATCTGCAGATGTTCCCGCTTGCTGGCAAAGCGGACGATGAAGAGCCCGGTGGACATGGCGATTGCCAACTCGGCCAGATCAATGTTGCGTCCGCCAAGCTGGAAGGTCGGCAGCGACAGACTGACTGTCACCGGGATCAGATACCAATACCGGTTCCCAATCAGCAGTGCGAAGAGTATCACGAAGGTCGCCGAGGTCAGCAGCGCCACCTTCTGATAATCCCCTTGGGCCACATACCGGCCCAGCATCACCGCCGCCACAAGACCGCCCAATATGGCGGCGACCATTGTAATCGCCCGGCTGTTGTCGGCTCCGGCACTCATAAAACCAAAACTAGCCCCTCCCCGATCAGGAGATCAACACTCCCCCACTGGAAAATTCGCATCCCCTGCTTTACCCCCAAACCCGCCGCCTCCGCAAATACCAACGCACCGAACCAAGAAAAAGAATTTTGGGACCACTCATGGAAGAAATGGCTTCACCTCAACACCAGCGCGAGAGCGCAACGTGAGGATGGGGAAACAAAATGTGTAGCC
>JACSRU010000114.1 GCA_014879575.1 Chthoniobacterales bacterium
GCCTTGCAGCCTGGGCTTGAGAATCGTCGGCCTTTGGCCTTGGAACCTGCACGGATCGGAGATGCGCCCGGGCACAGGAAGGGGAAGTCCCACGCCCCTCAGTAGGGGACTTTTTGGTCCCGGCACCATTGGATGGCCTCCTCGTTCCCTCCCTGGGCGGCGAGGACATACCAGTGGCGGGCGAGGTCACGATCACGCGAAATGCCCCGACCGGACTCGAGAGCCTTGGCGTAGTTTACCATGCAGGATGGCGAGCCAAGCCGGACCCCCTCCTTCCAGATGGCAATGGCTTTTGCCGGATCCGCAGGAGTCCCCTCCCCGCGCATGGTCAGAGCTCCGAGATTTGCGATGCCGTCGCCAAATCCCTGCGCGGCGGAGCGGGAGAAAAGGTCATAGGCTTCCGAAAAATTCTGCGGAACCCCGATGCCGGTGGCATAAAGGTCTCCGAGAAGGTTCAGCGCGAGCGGATGGTGGAGAGCCGCACTCCGTCGGAGCAAGTCCACCGCACGTTGCGGATTCTTTTTGGTGCCCTTCCCGTGGAGCAGACATTCCGCAAGTGCCGCCATGGCGTCGGCGTCGCCTTCGGCTGAGGCCCGCTCAAACCACTCGACGGCCAACCGGAGATCCGGGGCGTTGATGCCCCGGCCATTCGAGAGCATGAGACCCGCCTGTGTCATCGCCTCGGTCTGACCGGCACGCGCGGCGTCCCGAAAAAACTGTAACGACTCCGCTGGCTCGATCCCGCGGAGTTGCTCGCCCAGTATCATCTGGGCGGAGACAACCCCCCGGGAGGCGGCATCTTCGAGTGCCGGGCGCAATCCGATGAACTTTTCCGGGGTCATGGAAAATCCGTTGAATCGGAGGAGGGCGGCAATCATTTCCATGCGTTCCTGTGGCTTGGGATTTTCCGGAAAGTCGCGGTGCAACCTGGTATAGGCGAGAAGTGCCCCCGCGTAGTCCTCGCGTTGCTGCATTGCTGCCGCAACCGCCATGCGCTCATCAAAGTCCCCGGCGTGCGGCGTCGGCGTCGGCACCGGAGAGACGGGGGCGGCCGCGGGCCCGGGGGGAACCGGTGGACGCGCGGGCGTGAAAAGCGGCACCAACAGAAAGAGCGCCACCAAAAATCCGGAAAATCCCAAGAAAAAAAGCCCCGAAAATATCCAGAAAAACGGTCCCCGGAACCAGGAGGGGGAGGATTGTTCCTGCGTTGCGGCGGCTGATTTCTTTTCGGTCATCCAACTCGGCTTTACACGCCGGGCAGCGTCCGTGCAATTCCTCCGTCGTTGACTTCCCAAATTCCTGGAGGAATCAGGTGGCGATGGATTTTTTACGGAAGCCGCCACTTTGCGCGCAACTCATCGTATTCGGCGCGCGGCAAAATGACATAAACCGGTTTTTTGGCGGGATCGATGGCCGCAATAAGGCTCCGGAGGTTTTGTCCGGACATCGTGGTGCATCCGGCCGTCGGCTTGGCACCCTCCGCCCTCCAGATATGGAAAAAAATCGCACTCCCGGCACCCGGTCGGGCATCGGGTGGTGCGTTATGGGCAATAAACAATTTCAACGCGTGGGCCGGATCATCCTGCTTCATCCGTTGCTTCTTCTCCCATGGGGTCGAAGCCTCATCCTTCAGGCGAACGTGTTGATTATACAGCGGGGATTTCGGATCCTCGACCCAGAGATCCCGGGGGGTGATTTGGGTGTAGGACATGTTCGGGTGCCGGACGATGTCCGCCGCATACCCCCAGGCACCGCCGATTGCAAAAACGCCCGCCGGCGTCCGCCAGTCCCCCTCCTGTTTGATCACCTGTCTCTTATACACATCTCC
>JACSRU010000054.1 GCA_014879575.1 Chthoniobacterales bacterium
TCCGTCGTCGGCAGCGTCAGATGTGTATAAGAGACAGCTCCTGGCCCTCATAAAAGACAAAACGTCCGAAGCGGATTTTGGGAAGTTCGTCGGCCTGATTCCGGGATGTCAGGATCTGATTTCCCAGATTCCAAAAGTCTCCACCGGGGCACCCGGCGGACTGGGGGGACTGTTTGGGATGCTCGGCGGGCAGGCGGCGGATCTCGCCAAGGCCTCGTCCGCACTCCAGGCAGCCGGAGTTCCGGCGGATAAAATTCTGCCATTGGCCAGGGAATTTTTTGAGAAGGCGCAGGAGGCGGTCGGTCCGGAGGTTTTCGAGGAAATGTCGAAATCCTTTCCCATCCTGAAAAGCCTCCTCAAAAGCTGAGTTCCACCCGCATCCCGGGAGGACGCGCCAACCGACAAAGAAAATCGGCTCGCGGCAAAACTCACTCTCCTCCCCGGTCCCGCATGAGCCATGAGATCGCGATACAAATCTCGTAGAGCACATACATCGGCCCCCCCATGAGAACGAGTGTCACCAGATCGGTCGTGGGCGTGATCACGGCGGCAACGATAAAAATGATCACCAGCGCAAACGCACGAGTCCGGGCAAGGAACGCATAATCCACGATCCCAAGCTTGACGAGAACGAGGACCACCAGCGGCAGCTCAAACGCCAACCCGAAACCGATGAGAAATTGCGTGGTGAAGGAATAATATTCGCGCACCCGCCAGGTCGGATGCCACCCCATCGCCTGGGCATCCTTGAAAAAAAATTCCAAAGTCTGCGGCAACACCACGAAATAGCAGAAGGCCACCCCCCCGAGAAACAAGCCGAAGCCCGCCAAGGCAACCGGGTAGAGCATGTGCCGTTCGGTCACGGTCAGCGCCGGCAGAACGAACTCCGCAAGAAAAAAAAGGATGAAGGGAAACCCGAGGACAATCCCCCCGTAGAATGCCAGTTCGAGCGAGATCGTAAAGGAATCCGCCACGCCGAGCGATTGGAGGTTGGCGGACAACGTGGGCTCCACCGCGTCGAGCGGACGCTGCACCAGGGCCGCCAGTTCACTCCGGAAGACAAAGCAAAGCGTCATGGTCACCGCGAGCGCGACGCAAATCTTGATGAGCATCATCCGGAGATCCTCGAGGTGCGCGAGGAACGATTTTTCCTCGTCGCGGGAGTTCCGGAAATTAAAGAACGTTTTGAGGCTCATGGAAATCTTTCCTCCCAGCGGTGACGATCCCGCAGAGGGGAGACCAACCGGGCCATCATCAGACAAGTTGCGCGGTCCACCGCGCCAATTCCCTGGTCACATTATCCGGCGAAGGCGCCCCAGGCGCGCGCCGCGCCTTCAAGGCGGACTCCAGATCGAATGTCCGCCGAACAACCTCCGGAGTGAGCAAGGGGGAGGCGGCGAGGAATTCTTCCGGTGCCAGCTTGTCAAGCGCCACCCCCACTTCCTGTGCCCGCGCGACCAGCTTCCCTACGATTTCATGGGCCTGTCGGAAGGGAACCCCCCCCTCAACCAGGCGATCCGCAAGATCCGTGGCAAGAAGCAGGGGATCCGAGGCTGCGGAGCGCGCCTTTTCCTCGCGCAGGGAAGCCGCATCGAGCATCTCCGCGAAAATCGCCAGCGTCGCAAGAACGGTATCAACGGAATCAAAGACCCCCTCCTTGTCCTCCTGCATGTCCCGGTTGTATGTCAGCGGGAGCCCTTTCATCGTTGTCAGAAGCGCGATGAGATTTCCGAACAGACGTCCGGTTTTCCCGCGCGCCAACTCGGCGATGTCGGGATTCTTTTTCTGGGGCATCAGGCTCGATCCGGTCGTGTGGCGATCGCTGAGTTCCAAAAACCCGAACTCCGCAGAAGCCCACAAAATGATATCTTCGCTCATCCGGGAAATGTGCATGCCAAGGATGGCAAGCCCGGACAGAAGCTCGCAGGCAAAATCCCGATCAGCCACGGCGTCCATGCTGTTGGGGCTTGCCACCGAAAATCCCAACTCCGCCGCAATCGCATTCCGATCAAGAACGAGCGTGGACCCGGCAATGGCCCCCGAACCGAGCGGCATCACGTCCATGCGCTTCGCGCAGTCCCGAACCCTCCCGGCGTCGCGGTCAAGCATTTCGACATAGGCAAGGAGATGATGCGCAAACAAAACCGGTTGGGCCCTTTGAAGATGGGTGTAACCCGGGATGACCGCCCCGGAGTGCCGGGTTCCCAAGCCAACAAGCGAACGCTGCAAGCCCCGGACCCTTCCGATGATTTCCCCGCAGGCCTCAAGGAGGTAGAGCCGGACATCCACCGCCACCTGATCATTCCGGCTGCGGGCGGTGTGGAGCTTGGCCCCGGCAGCACCGATTCGCCGGGTCAGTTCCGCCTCGATGTTCATGTGAACATCTTCCAATTCCTCGCGAAACGGAAACGTCCCGGCGGCAATCTCCTCACCGATGGTCTTCAGTCCGGACTCGATCTCGTCAAATTCCCCGGGCGTCAGGATCCCGGCTGTTTTCAGTGCTCGTGCATGTGCAATGCTCCCCCGGATGTCCTGCCGGTAGAGCCGCCCGTCAACCGTGACGGATTGCGTGTAGCTTTTGAGAAGCTCCGAGGGCTCCTGCTGGAATCGTCCTTTCCACATACGGTCAACCTTCCGATCCTGTCGCACGCTTGGCGCATTGCCCGTGCTGTCTCAGTTCATCGCAATGCGCCTCGATCTTCACCATTTTGTTCGTCGGGGAAAATCCCAGCCGACGCGTGATGCAATTCTCCAGCAGCTCCATGTTAATGTCCTCGAATTCAATGATTTTTTTACAATCCACACAAACCAGATGGTTGTGCGTGGGGTGTTCCAGAAAATTGGGATCGTAGAGTTTTGTTTCCCCCCCGAGATCCAACTCCCGTAGCAGTCCGCTCTCGACGAGCAGCGGAAGTGTCCGGTAAACCGTTGCACGGGAAACCGAAAGATCGATTTTCCTGGCCATGACAAGGAGTTCCTCCGCCTTGAAGTGCTCCTTGGTGCTGAAGGCGGCTTCAATAATGGCGTCGCGTTGCGTGGTTTTTCGCAAGCCCTTGCCGGCAAGGTAACCATACAAAATCTCTCTCGCACTTTCTCTGGAAGCCGTCTCCATTCGTCGGGCAGGATAGTCCGGTCACGCCATGAGTCAAGGAGGGTAAAAAGGCCAGAGAGCTACGGCAAAGGGGAGCGGAGTGCCGTTGCTGCATTCCTGCCCTGGCGGGGTTCGTCCTTCCCCAGTCCATAGTCCCTGGCAGTGCCAACATAGGGACGGGATCGGGCTTGGCAATCGGAATTCTGAAAAATTTGTTGCATTTGGGCTTGCAACAAAATCCCGATTCACTTATTCACAACCTTGCTTCTTAACCACCATTTTCATTTTTTCATCATGGGTAAAGTTCTCCTCTACGCCTCGATCGCTGTCACTCTGGCAACTGCGGCTCTCGGGTTTATTAACAAGGGCTCGTTGACCACCGCAAAGGGGGACCTCGCGGCTTCGCAACAAGAAGTGCAACAAAAAACGGCCGCCTTGGAACAAACCAAAAAGGATCTGACAACGGCCAATGCGTCACTCGAAACCGCCACCGCTGAAAAAACCCAGGCCCTTTCACAAGTCGATACCCTGAAAGCCGACTTGGATAAAAACAAAGCCCAGGTTACCGATCTGACCGCCCAGATTACCGCCAAGACGACGGAGATCGCCGACTTTGATGCCAAGTTGAAGGAGGCTCAGACAAAAATCGAATCGTTGAGCGCGGGCACAACCGCCACGCCGACTGGCACAAGTGCTGAAGACCAGGCCAAAATCCAGGAACTGGAGACGCTCGTCACCAAATACCAGGCGGATCTGAATGCCTCCCGCACCCAGCTCGAAGGCTTGGTAAAGGAGAAAAACGACCGCCTCGCCCTGAAAATGCGCAACGGCCTCGAAGGACGTGTTCTGGCGGTAAATCAGGCATGGAATTTTGTCGTTCTCAATCTGGGTGACAAAAATGGCGTGGTCGGCAACGCGGAAATGCTCGTCAAACGCGGAAATCAGCTCGTTGGCAAAGTGCGCGTGACATCTGTCGAGCCCTCGACCTCGATCGCCGATATCGTGGCCAACACAGTTCCCCGTGGATTGAGCATCCAGCCCGGCGACAATGTCATCTACCAAGCGACTGCTGAATAGTCTTTTTCTGGCAGTCGCCCTCTTCCTCATCGGAGGCTGCGCGTCCAGCGATACTCCGGAGTCCCAGCAGGCGGGTGCCAATCTGCCGTGGAATCGTCCGGAGAAGTGGGAGGGCCCGGGCGTCATGGGATCCATGATGCAGGGGAGCCACTAACGCCTCCACCAGACTGCTTGTTTGTATGCGGGCGGGCGCGAGAGCTTCTGCGCGACTTTCCGCGAGAATCAAAAAATGTTCCTGTCCGTGACACGCAGGAAATCTTTCCACGGTTTTTGATTTGATGTGTTCTCCCGCGCCTGCGATTTCTCGCGGCGGTGAAAAAGGCCTCTCTGACGACCCGGATTTTGATCGCCCTGCTTATCGGGCTTTCCCTCGGGCTTCTGGCCGGCTGGCTTTTTCATGGCGGCGGCCCCCTGGCCGCCCATTCCGGAACCCTTGCCTGGTGGATTGACGAGGTGATCCAACCTATGGGACGGATTTTTCTGCGCATCATTTTCATGGTGGTCGTCCCGCTCATTCTCTCGGCCATCGTGATTGGCACGATGGAAATGGGGGACATGCGAACGCTCGGTCGCATCGGTGGGCGCACGCTCCTGATCACCCTGCTCCTCTCGACGCTCAGCGTGGGCCTCGCTCTCGGGCTCGTCAACGCCCTGCAACCCGGAAAGGCCCTCTCCGATGCGCGCCGCAATGATCTTGTGGCCGCCTACTCGGCCGCTTCGGAAAAAATGATCGAGCGGGGTGCCAACAAGCCGTCGCTCTCAAAGACCCTCTTGAATCTCATTCCGGAGAACCCCCTGGCAGAGGCAACCAATGCCTTCCAACCCGATCACACCGGAGGCGGACTCCTGGCAGTGATGGTCTTCAGCTTGTTCGTCGGCGTCGCCATGACGGTGGCTCCGCAGGAAAAAACGGCCACTCTTCGCGGATTCTTTGAGGGGCTTTTTGAAATTTCGATGACGATCATCGGATTCGCCATGAAGTTGGCGCCCCTCGGGGTTGCCTGCCTGAGTTTTGCGGTGGCGGCGCGACTGGGGCTCGATCTCTTTCGCACGCTCGGATACTATGCGGCAGTTGTTTTGCTTGGATTGGGGCTCCATCAGTTCGTCGTCTATCCCCTGGTGCTCTGCGTGCTGGGGCACCGCTCCCCCACCTCCTTCTTCCGGGGGGCGAAGGAAGCCATCGTGACCGCCTTCAGCACCTCTTCCAGCAATGCCACATTGCCGGTTTCCCTGCGGGTGGCCGAGAAGAACCTTGGCATCCCACCCCGCATCGCCCGCTTCGTGCTCACGGTCGGTGCCAGCGCCAACCAGAATGGCACCGCACTCTACGAGGGAATCACCGTGCTTTTTCTTGCGCAGGTTTTCGGGGTGGAACTCACCTTCGCCCAGCAAATCGTGGTGGCGCTCATGTGCATCATGGCCGGAATCGGAACCGCCGGAGTGCCGGGCGGTTCGCTCCCGCTGGTTGTCGGCGTTCTCCTCTCGATCAACGTCCCTGCCGAATCCATCGCCATCATCCTCGGCATCGACCGCTTTCTGGACATGTGCCGCACCGCCCTCAATGTCACCGGCGACCTGGTCGTTGCAGTTGTCGTCGCACGGGGCGAGGAAAAAGCCGATCCCTGTGCGGGATGACTCCCCGATTCCCCACGCATCAGGCGCACATCAACCGAAAGACACCGCCTCCTATTTTCCCAGACGGACTTTCCACGCCCCAACAATTTGTCGGATCGTCTCCTCGAGGGAAATCGTGATGTCCCAGGCTGGAAAATGGGACCGCATCTTGCGAAGATCGCTATAGTAGCAAATGTGATCGCCTATGCGATTCTCGTCCACGTAGGTGAAAATCTGGCTTTTCCCGCTGAACTTTTCGGCAAGCTGAAAGGCTTCGAGAATCGAGCAGGCATTCGCTTTTCCGCCGCCCAGATTGTAAACCTCCCCCACACGCGGCGCCTTGAAGAACTCCCACATAAACCGGGCGACATCCTCGCTGTGGATATTGTCGCGAACCTGCTTGCCCTTGTATCCGAAAACCTTGTATTCGCGCCCCTCGAGGTTGCATTTCACGAGATAGCTCAGGAAGCCGTGAAGTTCGACTCCCGAGTGGTTGGGCCCGGTGAGACACCCCCCCCTAAGGCAGCAGGTCGGCATCTGAAAATAGCGGCCGTATTCCTGGACCATCACATCGGCTGCCACCTTCGAGGCACCGAAGAGCGAGTGCTTCGATTGGTCAATCGAAAAATCCTCGGGAATGCCATTCGCATAGGTTTCGTCGGCGTAGTCCCAACGGGTCTCCCGTTCGGCCAGGGCAATCGTATTCGGACGATCACCATAAACCTTGTTCGTGGACATATGGAGGAACGGGGACTCCGGGCAGGCCTGCCGGGTGGCTTCGAGCAGGTTCAATGTCCCCACGGCATTGGTGTCGAAATCCTCAAAGGGAATCGCCGCCGCCCGGTCGTGGGACGGCTGCGCGGCGGTGTGAATGATCGCATTGGGCTTCAGCGTGGCCACCAAATCGAGCACGCCTTTCCGATCCCGGATGTCGAGTTCATGGTGCGAGTAACCGGGGATTTCCTTTGCCAGCCGCTCCTGATTCCACCGGGTATCCCCCTGCGGCCCGAAAAAGACCGCCCTCTGGTTGTTGTCCACCCCATGAATGGCGCACCCCTGCCGCGCAAAGAAGAGGGAAACTTCAGATCCGATAAGGCCGGAGGCACCTGTCACAAGGATTTTCATCGCCCCGCAAGATATGTCCCCACCCGGGGAATGAACACACAAAAAATGCGTGCCGGAGAGGGGAAAATTGAACAGACGGCGGACATCCTACAAAAGGTGCAGGGGATCCACATCCACCGCCAAAAAAACATCTTCGGGCATGGGAAGGGCGTCGAGCGTCTTTCGCACCAAGTGCGCCATTTGGATCGAGGAAGGCCCCCGTAGCGACACATGGAACCGAAAATAGGTCTTTGCTTTTTCGAGCGGAGCCGGGACGCCATCCCCCACCACCACGCCTGTTGGAGCCGCTGCCTTGAGTTTGCGCGAAAGGGTCTCGGCGGAAAATTGCGTCCGCTCGAGCATGGTGCCTCTCACGGTGATCAGGACCATGCGTCCGTAGGGCGGATAGCCAAACTGGCGGCGAAATTCCATTTCCTGGTCCATGAATCCCTCATAATCATGGTGCCTTGCGAACTGGATCGAAGGATTAAATGGCGTGAATGTCTGCACCAGGACCTCGCCTTCCATCTCCCCTCGCCCGGCGCGCCCGGCGACCTGGGTGAGCAGCTGGAATGTCCGCTCCCCGGCGCGAAAGTCCGGCAGGTGGAGCCCCAGATCGGCATTGACGATTCCGACCAGCGTGACGTTGGGAAAATGCAATCCCTTCGCGATCATCTGCGTGCCGACGAGAACGTCGATTTTCCCTTCCTTGAAGGCGCCCAGCGTCTCGCGATAGGCGTCCTTGCGTGTCATGGAATCCGCATCCATCCTCGTGATCCGGGCCTTGGGAAAAATGCGCTTCACGGCTTCCTCGACTTTCTGCGTGCCGACACCGGCATGGCGGATTCCGGGATCCCCGCACTTTGGGCAGGTCTTGGGAGCCCGTGAGGAATGCCCGCAAATATGGCAGACAATCCGCTCGGCCGCACGGTGAAATGTCAGCGAGACGCTGCAGTCCGGACACATGCAGACATGGCCGCAGGCCTCGCAAATCATCGAGGTGGAAAAGCCCCGCCGGTTCAGGAACAAAATCGTCTGCTCCCCCTTGGCCATCCGTCCCTCGATGGCTTCCTTGAGCGGGCGCGAAAGGATTCCCCCTTCGGGCGATTTCCGGGCGGCCTGGCGGAGATCCACCACGCGAACCACCGGCATCCGCTTGTCGTCCACCCGGTTGTCCAAGCGGACAAGCCGGTATTTTCCGGACTGGGAATTGTGCCAACTCTCGAGGCTGGGGGTCGCGCTGCCGAGGAGGACGGCGGCCTTTTCGCGATGGCCTCGCAGGACGGCCATATCCCGGGCATGGTAGCGTGGCGCCTCGTCCTGCTTGTAGGAATTCTCGTGCTCCTCGTCCACGATGATGATGCCCAGATTTTCCAACGGCGCAAAAATCGAGCTGCGCGCGCCGATGACAATCCGCGCCTCGCCGCCGTGGATTTTGTGCCATTCGTCGTGGCGTTCGCCATCGGAGAGGTGGCTGTGCAGGACGGCGATCTTTTCCTGCATGTCCGCAAAGCGCGATTTGAAGCGCTCGACGGTCTGCGGCGTCAGGGCAATCTCCGGAACAAGGACGAGAGCCGTCCGCCCGGTTTCGATCGCCTTGCGGATGGCCCGCAGATAAATTTCGGTCTTCCCGGATCCCGTGACTCCGAAAAGCAAAATGGGTTTCGGCGAGGGATCCGCCATTGCCTCCTCGACTGCCTGCAAGGCGACCGCCTGCTCGGCATTCAAAGCCAGATTTGCGGAGGAAAGGAACTTTTCCGCATAGGGATCCCGGGCCACGACAGTTGACTCGATGACAACCAGTCCGCGCTTTTCCAGAGTCCGAAAGACCCCCTCGGCGACCCCGGCCTTCGCGGCCGCCTCGGTGACCAGCACGGCAGCGCTTGCCGCGAGGAGAACCCGCAGGGCATCCGTCTGCCGCGGCGCCCGCCTTTCGAGCGCCTCCCATTCCTCGGCAGGAATGTCCCGCGCCATCCGGACGGTGTTTCTGCGTTTCTCCGAAACCTTGCCATCTCTCACCGCCACGGGAAGCACGCTGCAAACCGCCGTCTCCATCGGACAGCAATAATAGTCGGCCATCCAGCGCGCGAGTTCCAGGAGCGCGGGCCGGATCATGGGCCGCTCGTCCAACAGATCTGCGAGATCCCGCAAACCGCGCACATCCGAATGCTCCAGCACCTCGATCACGGTGCCTGTCAGCAGACGGGTTCGCACGGGAACTTTTACCCGCGAGCCCACCGCCACAGCGCTCCCGAACGCTTCCGGCACACGGTAATCCAGCAACCGCCCGGCGGCCTGATCAGGAAGAACACGCACAATCATTCCCCGCCGATTATCTTCCCACCCGAAGGGTTCGACAAGCAGGCAGAAAAAACAAACGCAGGCGGAAGAAATCCGCACACTCCCGGCCATCCGACAGAATTAAGCCGGAAGTCTCGCTCTGAGGCCCCGACATGCCCCTCCGCCGTCCCGGCCCCCGGTCAAGGAGGCCAGTTCCTTGAGCAGATCGCCGGGCTGACAGCCCCTGGCGCGAAGCTCGCGAAGACCCAGCCCCGCCGTGCGCTTCGCGAGACGCCGTCCGTCGGCATCGCAGATCAACGGACAGTGAAACCACTGCGGCACGTTCTGCCCAAGGGCTTCGTGCAGGAGGATTTGCCGGGCGGTGGATGTAAGCAGATCGGCCCCCCGGACAACCTCGGTGATTTGTGCGTCATCCACGACAACGGCAAGCTCGTAGGCCGGCACATTGTCGCGATTCCAGATCACAAAATCGCCGAAGTCCCGGAGGGCGATTCTCTCGATGGCACCAAGGTTTCCGTCGTGAAACCGGATCCGCCGACCATCGGGAACGCGGAATCTCCAATTCGTTCCCTCTGGCGACTCCGCTGTGCGACCGGACTCGGGGCCCGGCCGCCATTCGGGCGGGAAGAGAGGTTCTTCTTCGTGCGGCGCGGTTGTAGAGGCTGCGACATCTCTGCGGGATCGCTTGCAGGGATAGATCCATCCCCCATCACGAAGCCGCCGCCAGGCGGCCAGATAAACGTCGCGCCGCGCACTTTGGAAAACAGGTTCCCCCTCCCATTCGATTCCGAGCCAGCGGAGGTCCTCGACGGCTGCCTGCACAAATTCCGCCCGGCAACGCCGCGCATCCAAATCCTCCATACGAAGAATCACCCGCCCGCCTGCCTCGCGGGATCGCCGAAAGGCGGTCCAAAACGTGGCCACATGGCCAAGATGAAGGTGGCCTGTGGGCGTGGGCGCGATCCGCCCGAGATACGACGACTTCACTCCCCTCCGGCGACGGAAGATTTCGGACCCTCCTCGGCCTCTGTCCGCCAGTTGGCAAATAATTCCGGATCCTCAAAAAACTCCTGAGGGTCAATCGCTGCGTGGGGCCTTGAGAGCAGCCCACGATCGGCATACTCAGGCTGGCAATCCAGGCAATAGGCCGCCAACTCACAGCAAATCCACCGCGCATCGCGGTTGATCAGATGCCCGACAAAATGCTTCGGATTTTCCCGAAAATGCGACAGCACCCACCGCCGAAGATAGCTCCGCTCCAAGACCCGGGCCGCCGTGAGGAGGGTGTCATATTTTGTGCCGACCTGCGCGATGGCCACCTCGGCGATCCGCTGCCCGAGAGCCGGAGTGCATTTCCGGGGCTTGCGAAAAAAAACCTGCGTTTTGGGATCGTTGAAATACCTGTCGAGCGGGGAACGGACGACTCCGCGGGCGCCGAGCGCCTCCACGCATTCGTTTTCTCCCGTAACGACCAGGACATGCGAGACATGAATGTCGCTCAGGCGGGACCAACGGGTAATGTGCGCAATCCCCGTAGACAACAGCGAAGATCCGGAGTGCGTGAAACCGATATACCCGGGCTTGTAGTTCTCGCCATACGCAGGCTCCAAAGATTGCACACACAACCGGGGCCGCGCAAGACAACTGGCATCCAGACGTTTCATGAAGGAAAGACTACTCCCGAGCGATGCCCGTTGGACAGAAATACCTTCGCCGCCTCCCCGCCGGGGCGGGGCGCATCTCCGATCCGTGCAGGTTCCAAGGCCAAAGGCCGGCGATTCTCAAGCCCAGGCTGCAAGG
>JACSRU010000069.1 GCA_014879575.1 Chthoniobacterales bacterium
GGCAGCGTCAGATGTGTATAAGAGACAGACTACGGGTTGTTTGCCCTCCAGCATCGCGGGCAGGAAAGCGCGGGCATCGTTTCCGCCAGGGAATCGGAGGGCGGCTTTCAAGTCCACAAGGGAATGGGCCTGGTCTCCCAGGTCTTCTCGATGGAGGAACTGGATCAGCTTGCCGGAACGCGCGCCATCGGTCACGTCCGGTATTCCACCACGGGATCGAGCAATGTCAAAAACGCCCAGCCCTTTGTGGTGGACACCGCGCGCGGAAAGCTGGCAGTCGCGCACAATGGGAACCTCGTCAACGCGGCCGCCCTCCGCACGGAACTCGAAGCACGGGGATCCATTTTTCAAACCACGGTGGACAGCGAAATTGTCCTCCACCTCCTGGCCCAACCGCGCGGCGCGGGCGGTGGACTGGCGGCACTCCGACGGCTCGAAGGCGCGTTCTCGATCGTGCTCATGGGTGAGCGGGAAATCATCGGCTTCCGGGATCCGCAGGGGTTCCGTCCGCTGTGCCTGGGCCGGCTGGATGGCGCGTATGTCCTGGCCTCGGAGAGTTGCGCCTTTGATTTGATCCACGCGGAATTTCTCCGGGACATCGAGCCGGGGGAAGTCGTGATCATCGACGAGAACGGCATCCGGAGCGAATGGCCGTTCAAGGCGGGCAAGCACGCCTTCTGCATGTTCGAGTATGTGTATTTCGCGCGACCCGACAGCACGGTGGGGGGAATCAATGTCAGCAAGGTGCGCGTGGAGATGGGCCGCGAGTTGGCCCGCCAGTGCCCGGTCGAGGCCGATCTTGTGGTCCCCGTGCCCGACTCGGGAATCTTTGCGGCAATCGGCTTCGCCGAGGAGCTGAACATTCCCTTTTTCCCGGCGTTTGTCAGAAATCACTACATCGGCCGGACATTCATCCAACCCACCCAGTTGATCCGGGATTTCAATGTCCGCGTGAAATTGAATCTGATCCGTGAGGCGGTCGAGGGGAAGCGGGTGGTCGTGATTGACGACTCGATTGTGCGGGGGACCACGGCCCGCACCCGCGTGATCAACCTCCGCGAAAACGGCGCCAAGGAAGTCCACATGCGGATCAGCTGCCCCCCGCACAAACACGCCTGCTACTACGGCATTGATTTTCCGGATCCGGAAAAGCTCCTCGCCAACCAATGCACGCACGAGGAAATCTGCAAATACCTGGGTGCCGACTCGCTCGGATACCTCAGCGTCGAGGGAATGGTCCGGGCCACCGGACGCCCGCATAAGGAATTTTGCATGGCGTGCTTCAACGGCGAATATCCCGTCCCGTTCGACGCCAGCTTCGACAAACTCATCATGGAAAAACGCCGCAACAACGCCCACCTCCTCGATCCGGAATCCCCCCGCCTCCTCTGAATATGCCTCGCAAACTCAAAGCCTACGCAGCCGCCGGGGTGGATGTGGACCTCGGGAACCGGGTGAAACAAAAAATCCAGGGCCTTGCCGCTTCGACGCACGGCCCCGAAGTCCTCGGAAAAATCGGCGGATTCGGGGGGTTGTTCCGCCCGAACTTCCGGGGCATGAAAGATCCCGTGCTCGTCTCGAGCGTGGACGGGGTCGGCACGAAATTAAAAATCGCCTTTGCTGTGAATCGTCACGACACGGTCGGCCAGGATCTCGTGAACCATTGCATCAACGATATTGCCGTCATCGGCGCCCGCCCGCTTTTCTTTCTGGACTATATCGGCGCGGAAAAATTGGAGCCGACGGTTTTTCGTCAGATCCTCAAGGGCTTTGCGACCGCCTGCCGGGCGGGGGGGTGCGCCCTCATCGGAGGTGAAACCGCCCAGTTGCCGGGAATGTATCACCCCGAGGAATACGACCTTGCCGGAACGATTGTGGGTGTCGTGGACCGCCCAAAACTTCTGGATGGCTCGAAAATCCGTCCGGGGGACGTCCTCATCGGTCTGCGGAGCAACGGGCTCCACACCAATGGCTATTCGCTGGCCCGCAAGGTGCTGTTCCAGGATCTGCGTCTGCCACTCGACAAGCCGGCCCGCGGAATGAAGCTCTCCCTCGCAGCGGAACTCCTGCGCGTGCATCCCAACTACCAGCCCCTGATGGCCTCGCTCCCGTCCGGGATGCTGCGCGGCGCGGCCCACATCACCGGGGGCGGGCTCCTCGACAACCTGCCGCGCGTGCTGCCCGACGGCTGCCAGGCCGTGATCGACAGCCGCTCCTGGAAGGTTCCCCTGCTTTTTGAATTGATCCAGCATGGCGGCAGGGTGCCTGCGGGCGAAATGTATCAGGTTTTCAACATGGGGATCGGCATGGTCCTTGTCGTTCCCGCCACACGGGCCGACGAAGCGGCGCGTCTCACAAAGGGGATTGTCATCGGCTCGATCACCAAGGGGAACAAGGATGTGGTGATTTTGTGAGACTCTGGAAAAAAAAGCCGGCCCTCGGCATCGGCATCGGTGTGGGCGTCATGGGTGCGCTCGCCCTGGCCTTCCGCTATGGCGTAAAGCGGGCCGCCCGGCAACCGATCCCCGACGCGATTTCTCCCGCCATCTTCGCCACCCGCGTGGCGAGGACGAGCTTCGGGGAAATGATCTACCATGTGAGTGGATCCGGTGCGCCGCTTGTTTTTTTGCACGGGGTCTTTCTCGGCGCCTCGTCCTACGAGTGGTCGCGCGTCTATCCGCGCTTTGTAATGGACCACGAGGTCATCGTCCCCGACATCATCGGCTTTGGCGAATCGGAACGCCCCCCGACCCAGATGGATGCCGGCGACTACGTGACGGCGATCGCCGAATTTTTGCAGGAAGTCTGCGGAGGGGAGAAGCCCGTGGTCATTGCCAGCGGGCTCACCGCCGGGCTTTCCCTCCTGCTTGCGGCCCGACATCCCGAGTTGCTCTCGCAATTGATTGTCTTTCTGCCGACCGGATTAAAGGAGGCGGGAAAATGGCGAGCGATGGGAATCCTGGCCCTGAGTGGCATTCCCGGCCTCCGGCAGTTCGTCTATCGGAACTACCTGGCCCGCCCGCCATTCATCCGCGCCTGGCTCACACGCTTCGCGCTCACAAATCCGGAATCGCTCACCGAGGAAATGGTGTCGATCCTCTCGACCTGCGCGATGCAATATGGCGCGGAGCATGCCATTCTGGGCTTCCTGCGCGGCCGCCTTGCCTTTCCGATTGACCAGCGTCTGCGCGATGTTCCCGTCCCCGTCCATATTCTGTGGCCGGATCAGGCTGTGGGATTTTCTCCAGAGGGTGGCGCCTCGCTCTGCCGGAAACTTCCCCGCGGCTCGCTGGAGGTCCTGCCGGGTTGCGGCATCCTGGCGGCACTGGAAAATCCGGACGTGTTGGAGTCCGCCATTGTCCGGTTTCTCCAGGGGGATTTGTCGGCAACCTCCTGAGGAAGGGAGATACCTCCCTCTCCCCGGGAAAGGCTGGGGACTTTCCGCCGGAGATGCCTCCGGGATGTTTTTCGGATTCCCCGATTTTTCCTCTGTGTTCCGGGAATCCTCTGTGCTAGTTCTGCGGTTTTCCGAAAGTGAACGTCTCTGATTTACGCGAAATCCTTCAATATGTGCCCCGGTTCCGGGAGCGCACGTTCGTGGTTGCGGTGGATGGCGAGGTGGTGGCCTCGGAAAACTTTTCCAATGTGCTCCTGGATCTCGCGGTCCTGCGGTCGTTGAGTATCCGGGTGGTCCTCGTGCATGGGGCCAGCCACCAAATCCAGAGGCTGGCGGCGGAGCGCAACCTGGAAATTTCCAACTCCGACGGCATCGGCCTCACCGACGCCCCCACCCTGCAGGTCAGCATTGATGCGGCAATCCGGCTCACAAACGAAATCATGGAGGGGCTCTCCTCGGTGGATCTGCGGGCGGCCTACATCAATGCCATCATTGCGCATCCGGCCGGGATTCTGGGCGGGGTGGACCAGCAATATACGGGCAAGGTCGAGCGGGTGGACGTCAAGGCCTTCAAACTTCTCCTGGATGAGGGGATCATCCCCGTGGTCCCTCCGCTCGGCTTCGACGGTGAAGGAAGGACGTATCGCGTCAACTCGGACAGCATCGCCTTGGAGATCGGGGGAGAACTCTCCGCCGCCAAAATCCTCTACCTCACCCCGAGCACCTCGTTCACGTCACCATCCGGCCTCCCCCGTCATCTCTCCGTGCCGGAGACCCAGGATCTCCTGAAAAAACGGCGGTCCGACTTTGTTCCCGGACTGGTCTCGAAACTGGAATACGCCGCACGGGCCTGCGTGCAGGGCGTGCCGCGGGTCCATGTCCTCGACGGTGCCGTCAATGAGGCGCTGCTCAGCGAGGTCTTCAGCCATGACGGCATTGGAACGATGATCTACTCGAATGAATACCAGCAAATCCGGCGGATCTTCAAAAAAGACGTCCGCGCCGTGATGTCGCTGATCCGGCAATCGGTCCACAACGAGGAACTCGTGCGGCGGACCCGCGCGGAAATCCTCGAGCATCTGGAAGACTACTGGCTCCTGGAAATTGACCGCTCGCCCATCGCCTGCGTCGCCCTGCACCTGTATCCTGCGGAATCCGCCGGGGAACTTGCCTGCCTGCATGTCAGCAGGGCGCACGAAAATCAGGGGCATGGAAAAAAACTCATGGCCTTCGTCGAAAATCTTGCCCGGGAAAAAGGCGTGAAGCATCTCTTTGCCCTCTCCACGCAAGCCTACAGCTTCCTCCAGCAAAAGGGCGGATTCGAGTCGGCCGAGCCCGCCCTCCTGCCTGCGGAACGGCGCGCCAAATACGAGGCCAGCGGACGGAATTCGAAGGTTCTCCTGAAGACGCTCCGGTCCTGACATGCATCCCGCGCAGACATGGTTCCACCTCGGCGTGGATGGAGCGGTGATCCTGATCTACTTTGTGGCGATCGTTGGCATCGGACTCTACGCCGCCAGAAAAAACACCTCGCTGAAGGACTTCGCGCTTGGCGGACACTCGATTCCATGGTGGGCGGTGCTGGCTTCGATCATCGCGGCAGAGACCAGCGCGGTCACCTTTCTGGGAGCCCCGGCGGAGGGCTTCAAGACCCGCAGCTTTGCCTACGCACAACTGGCCATCGGCACGATCATCGCCCGCATCATTATTGCCTGGCTCTTTATCGCCCCCTACTACCGATACAAGGTCGAGAGCATTTACCAGTTCCTGACGATCCGCTTCGGCACCTGCACAAAAAACATGGCCAGCGGAATCTTTCTGCTCACCCGCGTGCTGGGCATCGGGGTGCGGCTCTACCTCGGCGGCGTCATCATCGTCGTGATCTACCGGTATCTTTCCCCCGGCTCGGCGGTCACAATCTGGACGTATTTCTGGGGCATCGTTTTTGTCACCTGCATCACGACGCTCTACACCGCCGCCGGCGGGATCAAGGCGGTTGTCTGGACCGACCTCATCCAGGCTTGTCTGATGATCGGGGCGATCCTTTTTTCCATCGTTGCCGTCTTCTTCGACATCCCGGGCGGATGGAACACCGTCCAGGACCACCTTGCCGGACACAACTTTTCCATGTTCCAGACCGGTTGGGACTCCGCCAAACCCTTCGGGGAGGCCTTGGCGGGCATGCTTCAGACCGAATACACCATCTTCGCGGCCATCATCGGAATCACCTTTTTTACGATGGCCACACACGGCACCGATCAGGACATGGTGCAGCGCATGCTCACCGCCGAGAATACGGCAAAATCCCGTCTTTCCCTGATCCTGAGCGGGTTTGCGGACATCCCGATCGTGCTCTCCTTCCTCCTGGTCGGGCTTCTGCTCTGGGTGCGCTACCAGGTCCATCCCGATCCCTCGCTCCCGGCGGAGGACAATGAAATCTTTGCCCACTACATCGTCAATGAAATGCCGGTCGGCATCCGGGGCCTCATCATCGCAGGCGTGTTTGCCACGATGATGGGCTCCACCTCCGCCGCTCTGAATGCCCTCGCCACCGCATTCATCAAGGACTTTTACCAACCCTACATCCGCCCCCTGGCCACCGACCGGCAGGCAGTGCGTGCCGCGAGGTGGGCCACTTCGATTTTTGGAATCCTCATGATCATCGTGGCCACGGTCGCGGCCTACAGCGTGCTCCACACGAACATCACGATCATCCCCCTCGCCCTGGGGATTCTCGGCTACAGCTACGGCTCGCTTCTCGGGGTTTTCCTCCTCGGCGTGCTCACGCGAACGCGCGGCAACGACAAGGCCAATATCTTCGCCATGATCCTCGGCATCCTCGCCGTGCTCATCCTCTGCAAAATCCAAATCCCCCTCTGGGAAACCGTCAACAGTGCGGGGGAACCCGTCACAAAAAAATTCCAGTTTGGCGGCCTTCTGCCGACGTGGTGGCCGGCGATTTCCTGGCCGTATTTCGTGTTTATCGGCAGCTCCGTGACGTTTGCCCTCGGAATTCTTTTTCCCACAAACCAGGAAGCCCGAGAGGCTCTCGAACGGGAAACCCCCACCATTGCTTGACCCCGCGCCACCCGGTTGCATGGTCAAGATAAAATGCCGGATTCCCAAACATTTTTCCTTCCGAATTTCTGTGATTTTTCTTGCGGGATCGGAACCAAAATTTTTATCGTTCCGCTCTCACGAGACAGCCGAGAGTTGCTGGCCGTGAATAACTTGTGAATAACTTCCCCCCTGTGGCCTGACAATGTTTTTTCCGACTCCGCGACCAAAATTCCGAATCTCCCATGCGTCCCCCGGGGGACGTTCGAAACGCCAAATTTTTTCGATTTTCAAGAACTTGACAGACAACAACTTGCCGGACGGCGGTGGATCGGACCAAAAACGGGACTTCCCGATTTTTTGGGATTCTGCAAGTCTTGCAACCCCCTCGCGGCTGGGCTTTGAGGGAAAAACCAACGAAGCTCGAATAACGTCATGATCACAGAGACAAAAGACATCTGGTCGGCAGTGTCCACGCGGATTCGCGAACGCGTGAGCGCAGACGGTTATGACCGCTGGTTCTCCTCCGTGACCGCTTCGACTCCGGATGGGAATTCCCTGACGCTTTGCGTGCCGAATCCCATCCACCAATTTTTCATCGAGAGCAACTACCAGTCGATCCTCGAGGAGTCCGTCCGGGAAGTTCTCCCTTCGGTGACGGCGATCCATTTCTCCACGACCACTGCGGAACCCTCCGAAACCGAACCTCCCGCCCGCCCGGCGGTCGGCCACCGAACCCTGCGGGACAAGGCCACGTCCTCAACCGGCACTGGCATGAACACCCGCAACACGTTTGAAACTTTCGTGGTGGGTTCAAACAACCAGTTCGCCCACTCCGCGTCCCTGGCTGTCGCGAAGGCGCCTTCGAGGACTTACAATCCCCTCTTTATCTACGGCGGCAGCGGATTGGGAAAAACCCACCTTCTCCAGGCGATCGGACACCATGTGCTCGCCTCCACGAAAAATGCGAAGGTCGTTTATCTCTCCAGCGAGCAGTTCACCAATGAGTTTATTGATGCGATCCAGCATGGCACCCTGGTAAAATTCCGGAAAAAATACCGCCAAGCGGATGTCCTCATGATTGATGACATTCAGTTTTTCGCCGGCAAGGATCGTTCCCAGGAGGAATTCTTCCACACCTTCAACACCCTCCACGACGGACACAAGCAAATCGTGCTTTCCAGCGACCGCCCGGCAAGCGAAATCGACAAGCTCGAACAGCGTCTCGTCTCCCGCTTCGAATGGGGCATGACCGCCGAAATCCAGCCGCCGGATTCCGAAACCCGCATCGCGATCCTGCGCAGCAAGGCCGCCGGATTAAACATCCAACTCGACGCCTGGATCATCGAATTCCTTGCGGATAAAATTCGCAACAACGTCCGACGCCTGGAGGGGGCGCTCATGCGCGTGGCTTCCTACAAATCGCTGAGCGACCGCCCGATCACCCGGGATGTCATTGAAAATCTCCTCCGCGACATCTTCCAGGAACAAGCCCGGAAAACCGTCACAATCGACCAGATCCAGCGCCGGGTGGCCGAGCACTTCGATGTGCGCCTCGCCGACATGACCAGCAAGCGGCGTCCGGCAAATATCGCATTCCCCCGCCAGATCGCCATGTATCTCTCCCGGGAACTGACGAAGTCCTCGCTGAGCGACATCGGGGAGGCGTTCGGCGGCAAGGATCACGGCACGGTCATCCACGCCTGCAAACTCGTGAAGAAGCGCATCGAGACGGACGAAAAAACCCGCAGCGCGGTCGGCCTCCTCGACACCCAGCTCCAGCGCTGACCGACGCCGCCTCAGCCGAAGATTGGCTTGATGTGACGCTCGAGCAGATTGTGCGTCACGTTTGCACCAACGGCCTCGGCGTGCGCGTCCAAGGCATCCGTAAACCGGGCACCCATCTCGGCTGCGACCTTGAAGCCGACGTGGATCAACTGCCGGAAGTGGGGATTATACCCCGGGCAAGCGGCATCATGCCGGAGCGCCTGCGCATATTCCTCCGCAGACCAACCCCGCACGTCGCTCACCGACGGAAGTCTGGCGGGATCAATGTCAATGACTGTTGAGTAGGGTCCGGTGAGTTCCTCGAAGCGCGCATGGGCGCCCGCATAGATATCCCCCGCGATTTGCAGCCCCTCTCCCCCGGACTCCGCCAAGCCGATCACTTCCTCCAGCCAGGTCGTTCCCGCCGTTTTCACGTGCAGCCCACAGCCATGTTTTTTGATCAACTTGCGGATGATCGGATAGATGGAAAACTTGTCGCTGCCGGAGTGGACGCTCAATTTCAGGGAGTCCGGAAGTCCGAACTCCCGGATGGCAAAGGCCACGACCGCGAGATCCTCATCGAATTCCTTTTCGAACTGCGAGACATCCCCGACGTAGTCCACCCCCTTGTTGAAGCGTCCGGTGAATTTGGGGGCAATGGTCTGGGCGGGCACCCCTTCCATCGCGAGCATCGCCAAAATAAGAAACAACTCATCCGGTGTCTGCGGGGCATCGGTCTCATCCACCGAGACCTCCGTGACAAATGACTCTCCGCCTTTCCGGGACAGAATGTGCCGGTAGATCGCCCCGGCTTCCGCCATCGCCCGCAAAAATTTGTCGCAGGCTCTTTCGAGACCCGCCCCCTCAAGAGCCAATGGACGCTCCAATCCCGGCACCGCCACTTCCCGCCCCCAGGGCGCGAGAAAGGCCTGAAATCGGGCGCGGTCGGTGGAGGGCTTCCCAACAAAATCCGCCACATCCAGCGTAAAGAAGTCGGCGGTGTCCACAAAGGCATCCACCGTCTTTAAGCCGATATGATCAGCGTCCACATAATACGGACGCTTCCACCCCAGGGCCTGCACGGCTTCGTCCGCCTCCGCCCGCAGATCTCCGGGCTGGCTGTGAATGATTGTGTGCTCGCGATTGGACTTGTTCCAGACCGGATGAATGGCGATCCCGAGTTCGCAGGCCTGCGTGACCGCGCGCAACTGGGCCCGACCCTGGTGGGCGAAGCGGTCCCCCATGCCGATGGTATATTTCTCAATGCGTTTCATGATGCGTTGGTTTTTAGAAGGGGTTTTTTCTTACCGTGCGGGCGTCCCGAGCGATCTCGACGGCGGGACAGCCAGTCTCCCGTAGAACCCACCCGCCCGCAAGTCTCTTCCTGCGGAAAAAATCGGTGTTCCGTTTTGCCTCCTCCGTGTGATACATCCCCGCCATGGAAATCCAACCTGCCCTGGGTTTGATCGTGGCGGCCGGTGCCAGCCGACGCATGGGGTTCGACAAGCTCACGGCGCCACTGCTCGGTCGTCCACTCATTGCCTGGTCCCTCGCGGCCTTTGATGCCTGTGACGACATCGCGACCTGCGTCCTTGTCTGTGCGGAGTCGCGAGTGGAGGAATTCTCCGCGCTGGCGGCTCCCTACAAAAAATTTCGGACCATTGTCCCCGGAGGTTCCGCGCGCGTGGAGTCCGTCCGGAACGGTCTGCAGGCGCTCGCCCCCCACGAGACATCACTCGTTGCGGTCCATGATGCGGCCCGTCCGCTGGTCACCCCGGCGCTCATCTCCCGCGTGCTCGCCACGGCGGCGGAGTGGGGTGCCGCAGCGGCGGCGGAACCGGTCAGCGACTCCCTCCACCGCGCGGCAGGCGCCGATCACCTCGTCGCAACCATATCCCGCGACAATCTTTGGGCCATGCAAACGCCGCAGGCCGCCGGGTTGCAGGATCTTCGCGCCGCCCTCGAATCCGCCACGGCTTCCGGCCGCGAAATCACGGATGAAATTTCCGCGTTGATCCGGGCTGGATTCCGTCCAAGGGCCGTGTCGCATGGCGGCTACAACTTTAAAATCACCTTCCCCCGTGACCTCCTGCTCGCCGAGGCTGTCCTGAAATCAGGCACTCCCTGAAGGGAGGGGATCACCCCTCCTCACCTTCAGCAGCCTGGCCCTCCTGGCTCTCCTGGAGCTTGCCAAGCAGATCGGAAGTATCCTCGACCTCCTCCCAAACGACCCGACTCACGTAGATCGGTGCCTTTTGCTGCGCGGCCATCGCCATGCAGTCGCTGGGACGGGCATCCAACTCGATGATCTTTCGCTGATGGAGTTCGTTCTCGGAGGAAAGAATCAACCGTCCGAAAAACGTGCCGCTCTTGAGATCATTGATGACCACCCGCTCGACCCGGGCTCCCACGGCCGCCAGAATGTGCCCCATCAAATCGTGCGTGAGCGGGCGCTCCTTGTCGGCTCCGCTGAGGAACATCCCGATCGCCACACCCACACTCTGATCAATATAGATGACAAAAACTTTCTCCTCATTTCCAAGAAAAACCGCACACCCGGCATTCGTTGGGATCAGCGCGCGAATCTGAATGGGAACAACTGTTTTATCCATTGGCTTTTCGGATTTTCATCTCAAGGCGACCGGCTGGTGTCTGCCAGCATAGCCTGACAATTCCCGTTTGGCAACGCCGTCCAACTCGCAACAGCGATTCCGAAAGAGAGGGCGTGAGAGTTGATTTTTCTCTTTATGGACAAGGATTTGAGGGCGAGAT
>JACSRU010000001.1 GCA_014879575.1 Chthoniobacterales bacterium
GCGACGGGTGTGGCGGCGACGGGTGTGGCGGCGACGGGTGTGGCGGCGACGGGTGTGGCGGCGACGGGTCTTGGTTGAGGGGTAGCGGTGGGTCTCGGAGTTGCCGCCGGTCTGGGAGATGCCGTGGGGGTGGCAGTGGGTTTCGGTGCGGGAGTGGCAGTGGGAGCTGGTCTTGGGACGATGGGAATACTGGGCACCGGGGCCGTGAGGCGTCTCAAGGCGGAGTCCAAGACCTCCGGGGTGAGAGGTGCGGGGAGAAATTCACATCCGACCATGCGACTCGCGTAGGGAGAGACATCATGAATCGAGGTGAAAATTGTTTTCATTCCAGGCAGGTGCGGCTGGATGGTTTCGCGAAGAAGCAATCCGTCCGTCGGCTGCAGGAAAACTTCCGTGACCAGCACATCGCATCCGCCGTGGTGATTGATCCATTCGACGGCGGCATCCGAATTGATTGCGAAGCCGGCTCCGGTCCACCCGAGAGCTTGCAAAGATTGCGCCAACATGTCGGCCGCACTGGGCCGGTCATCCACGACCAGTATTTTCATTGAGAGTCCTGTTTGAGGTAAAGTGGGAGAGGAAATTTTCTGGCCAGGTTGCCGGGATCTGCGCGGGTATCCTGGAGTTCGTTATTGTAATAAATTCCGACGCTATAGCCCACGAAGGTCCGTCCCGGTGCTCCGTTTGAAGCGGCGCTTCCGGGGAGTTGGCTGTCTGGAAGAATGTAAGTGACATCGAGAAGTTCCGGCTCGTTGTCCGCCCAGTTGATGGGAGGACTGATCCACTGGGAAACAACCTGGGAATTCGTCAGTTGAACTTCCCCCGTCTCATCCTGTTCATAGAAAGACACGTGAAGTTTCATTTGCCGGCTGTCCACAGAAGTGCCCGGGCGGGCCTTGATGGCAACCCGCAGGGTTTTGGTGCCCGGCGTGGATCCGTCGCGCAGTTTGGTATCAACAATTCCCAGACTGGCACCCGGTTGGAGACCGGTGTCCTCGCGCATCTCCGGGGCGTTTGGCGAAGGGGCGTTCTCCGTCGCGGGATTCGCGGGGGTGCCGGAGGCGACACCGCCCAATTGCGTGAGTTTTCGCTCCGCCTGGGCGCGCAGTTCGGGGGCGAGTCCCGGGAGGGCGGCCACCTGGGCATAGTCGGCGGCGGCTTCGGCCGGTTGTTGCAGGGTCTCGAGCAGGCGGGCCCGCCGGAGGAGGATTCCCGGATCATCCGGCAGCAAATCAGCGGCCTCGTTGATGCCTTTCAGGGCGGTTTCATAATCGCCCACCCGGTAGGAACGGTCCGACTCACCGACCAGACGGCCGATTTTTTGAACGAGGAGGGGATCCGGTTGTGGGCGATCCGGGAGGGTGGGATTGCCCGTCTGCGCGGGCGTTGCAGGGGATTCCTGGGCGGGGGGGACACTTGCAACCGTGGCGCTCTCGACGACCTTTTCCCTGAGGATTGGCAGGAAATACCAGGCAACAGCGAAGAATTGGAGGAGAAGGAAAAATCCGAGAACGCCGACGGCAACCGCGAAAGTTGCACCAATCGGCTGTCGGGGAATCGGAGGACTGGTTTGGGTGGACTGAGTCACGGGAAAAGGACTCTACCGGCTTCCGCAAAAAAACAAAGTTCTATTCAACAGGCTGCCTTTCAATCGGACGCATCTCCATTTTGTGCAAAAGGAAAATTGGCGGGCATTCGCCCGTGAACAGAAGGAGCGGGCAGGATGCCCACGCTCCTTTGGTTGCACAAAACGGAGA
>JACSRU010000127.1 GCA_014879575.1 Chthoniobacterales bacterium
CTACCCGCGCCGGGAACAGAATTTCGGGTTCCGAACGTGATCCCGTTTCAAATCGAATCCGCCTTCGAGCCGCCGCTTCAGCCGACGGCCAACCCCCAAAATGTCATTACCGCGGCGATCGTGGATCTCGGGCGCCTGGAGATTTACCGCAACGACCGGCTGATCGCCGTTTTTCCGGTGGCATCCGCGCGTCCGGGACTCCGGGGGAGGGGAACCTGGAAAATCCTTGGCGTGGTCGAGCGGCCTCGTCTGGCCACCCTGCAGGAGCCCCGCGAGGTGGCCAAACAACCAACAAACCCCTTCTTTTCCGGGGAAGTTTCCCAACCTGAAGAGCCGGCTTCCGTATTGACCACGGAACAATATCTTCCCGCAGGCCCCAACAATCCGGTCGGAATTCTGTGGGTGGACCTTGCCAAAGCGGACCCGCCGGATCCCCTGCCCTATGGCCTGCATGGGACGGGAATCCCCTCCCAAATGAAATCCCGTTTTGGAATCGGAGGTTTCCGCCTGGCGAACTGGGATATCATTCGCGCCGTGCGCCTGCTCCCGAAGGATACCCCACTGCATTGGCGACAAACCATGATGGCTGCCCCCCCGGCGGCAAAACCTGCCCTGTAGCCTTCCGTGGTTTTCTTAGAACGCAAAGGCAACCTTCGCGCCGCCCCAGAATGTGCTTGGGCTGGTCGTGCCCCAGAGGTTCGAGAACGCATAGCTATACGCTCCATAACCGGATATCGTGATCCCGCTGGTGATCTTCACAGGCAGCGCAAGACCCATTTCGAGATTGTTTGCGCCGTTGAAGAAGTCTGCCGTGCCGTCCTGGGTCAGCTTCGGATTGTATTGGAAGTTGGTTCCATAGGAAAGCCACGGTGCCAGGGAGACAATGTCCTTGTAGATCGGAATGTTGCTGTCCACGCGGAGGAGGAGGTAGCTTGAGGCCGCTTTGGCAATGCCGCTTCCGCTCGAGATGTCCGGTCCAATGTTGAAATAGTAGCCGAGGGATGGCGTGATCGTTGCGGAGCCGACGCGGAATGTGTAGCTCGCCCCGACGTTGAGTTCGTGAGAATACAGATTCCCCGTCCTCGGGAAGATGTAGTAGAAGCAATATCCCGCACTCAAGGCGAGGTCTCCGATGGTGTGCGTATAGGTCGCGTTGACATCCAATTCCTTATACGTGGTGTTCGAGGTGCCGAAGGCCAGCCAGGAACCGATTGTCAGCGTATCCTTTGGAGTGATGTTCCAGGTGAGGGCAAGATTGGTCCATTGGATGCCGGAGCCATAGTTGCTGTCATTGCCGTAAGCTCCATGGGAGATCACGTTCACCCCACGGAAGATGTAGAGGCTGTCCCAGCCCGTGCTGAGTGAGACGCCATACCATTTGGCCGGCTCCTCGAGGACAACTTTTTCCTTGAACGATTTGGACTCCCCGGCAAGGAGCGGACCGCCAGCAAGGACGGACGTCAGGCTCAGTAATGTGACAATTTTCGCGGTGATTTTCATAAGGATGGTTTTTCTTTGTTTTTGGCGGCTTCCCAGTTTTCGGAGAGCTGCCGATGGCTGCATGCCTTGGGCACGCGAATATCCAAAAGCACACATCGTGCCAAGTGGGGTGTCGAAGAAGAGGCGACTGGTTTCCGATTGGCTGGGGAAACCCATTCTTCTGAATTTGCCCAACGAGCGGTTAATTCCTTTCCCTTTATGGAAGGAGTGGTTGGAGAAGATCCAGGACGCTTTTGACGCCTTCGACGGCATTTCCCTGCGGATCTTTGATCAAACCCGCGCCTTTCTCGATAAGCGAGCTTCCCGCCGCCACCGCAAGGCGGGCCGACAGATTTTCCGTGGGATTTTTCAGAGTTCCGCCAAGGGTCAGATCCGTCCAGACATAGCCATCCCTGGGATTGGTAAAGACGCGTTCCCGGGAACCCGGGAGCCCCTGGAGGGATTGCGCCGTGACCCCGATCTGAAAATGTCCGGAAAGTTCCCCCCGTTGACCGAGCGTCGCACTTCCTTCGAGTCGAAGGAGGCCTTTGGATTCGGCGGAAAAATTTCTGATTTGCAGGCTCCCTTTTTCATAGGTGAAATCTCCACGGATCCCCTGAAGCGCCATTTTCCGGAAGGCCGGGTTTCCCGTAAAATCCGCGACCGTCGAGAGCAGGGGGATGTTTTCCAGGCGTCCCTCCTGGAGGTGAAAAGTTCCTGTCGCCCGCTCGGGATGGGTCACTGATGCCGCTCCGGAAAGTGTGCCACTGAGCTTTTGGCTCCAGTCGCCAGTCAAAAGATCCGAGGCACTCACCTCTTCCCAGGTCAGTTGGATTTTTGGCGCATCTGCGAATTCCCCCGATGCCGAAATTTTTCCATTTTTCCCCAGCCGGAATTTCCCTTCGGTCAGGAAATACTCCCCCCCTTGTTCCCGCGCACGGAATCCGAGGATCACAAGTTCGGGTTGTCCGGGAAAAAGGAGCTTCCCGCCGGAACCCTGAAACAACCACCCCGATCCATCCGGACGAATCGTGATCGTCGAGTCCCGGACCCTGACGTTTCCGAAGGTCAGATTGGCTGCGTCAATTTTCAGTGCGCCCAGTTCAAAGCGCTTGGGTAGAAACGCGAGGATGCCGGCGGGAGATTTGGTGGCGGAGGAGGATTTCTTTTGTGCGGCGGATTTGTCCGACGGAAATTGCCAGGTGCCTTCGAGCCGCGAAATCGTCAGATCTTCCACCCTCCAGGCACCGGAAAAAGCCGCCCGCCAATTCACCTCGGCCCGCAACTGGCTGGCCTGAAATTCCTTCAAGGCGGATTCGTTTCGTCCGGTGAGTTTTGCGGATTCGGCATAGACCGAAGCCCCGGTCCACCGCAAGGGCTCGAAGGAAGCTGTCGCCTCAAAGGCGTCTCCAGTGGCATCGGCAAGCAGGGATCGAAAGGCCTCGCTGCGCACGAAGGACTGGATCCACAGCGAAGCCCCGATAAGTGCCGCCGCAACCAGCGCGAGAAGAACGCCGACAGTGATGAGGAGAACGCGCATCGGCTGGAGGCCCGCTGCCGGGACGTGCTAGCTAAAGGAAAGCTTGGTCACCCCGGAGGCGGACGCCGCATTGAGCACATCCATGATTCTCTCATGATGCGTCTGGGGATCCGGGCGGATAATGACCGGATCCTTGTCACCAAATTTTGCGATCGTGTCCTTCAGCCAGGCCTTCAGCTCGGGGAGATCCTTGCTGGTGGGGGAGTCAAAGACTTTCTCGCTGCTCTGCACTTTGCCATCCGGCAAAATGTCAATAATGATCGGGGTCTTGGGGATCGTACTCTCCATGCTGGGCGAGCGACCGCTCGGCAGGCTGATATTCAGCTCCTTTTCGATGATTTGTTGTCCGGCACACGACATGAAGAACAGCAAAAGCACGAACACAACGTCCACCATCGGCGCGATTTGAAATCCGATATCCCCGTCTTCTGAAGCTCCTCCACCTGCCATGATTTATATCCTATGTTAAGATTTCCACTTGGTCAACCCGCCCGGTATCAGGAAGCCTTGCCGGTCTCCTTATCCACGACGGAAAATGTCACATTGGCGACGCCGGAAGCTCCGACGGCTTCGAGGATCTGGCGCATATACTCATATTTTACCGCCTTGTCGGCCCGGATCTTGACGCGCACCGAGGGGTCTGAGGTGACCCTTTTTTGGAGAAGCCCGACCAGCTCGCCCGGGGAATTGAAAACTTTCTGATCCACCTCGATGCCGGTCTGGTTGTTGACCGAGGTGTAGGTGACATTGATGATGATTTGGCCCTCTTTTGTTTTCTTGGCGTCCTTCGCCTCCTTGGCGATGGGAAGTTTGACGTTCTGGTTGGTCTGCAGCACCTCGGTCGTGCTGATGGACATAAAGAACACCAGCAGAACCAACAGAATGTCGATCATCGGCGCAATCTGGAATTCCGGATCAACCTCCGGATCCGCCTTGCGTTTTTTCTTCTTTCCGTGCTGGGGTGCGACTTCAGACATGCGGATCAGGCCCAGTCAAGCGTGGCGTTGCAGTGCGGGCAGGGGTTTTGACCCGCCTGGATGGCGCCGTTGCAAACCGGGCAGTTTGTGGTCAGTGCCATCGAAACCTTGCGGGAACCCTGCGAGCCCCCTGGAGCGCCGGCCCCCGGGGCAAAGTTCTCGCCGATGGTGACGCCTGCGAGTTCTTCAAAGGGAATGTCCTCGATCAGGCGGTTCAATTTGTCGTCGGCATTCACCAGGACGATCGTTGCGCGGTTCCGGAAGTAGTAGTAAAAAATGAACGCCGGAATCGCGATGAAGAGACCGCTGGCGGTCGCCATGAGCACCTCGCCGATTCGCAGGGCCAGCGTGCGGGGATCCGCCACACCGGAAGCACCCAGCACGGCGAATGCCCCCATCATCCCGATAACCGTTCCAAGAAGCCCGATCATCGGCGCGATGACTCCGATAACCGAAAGGTAGCTGTTTTTTGTCTTCAGCATCTGGCCCTCCCGGATGCCGTGTTCGATGAGAGCCGTTTCGACCGCATCCTTGCCGCGTCCAAGCCGTTCGAGGGCTCCCTTGAGCACCTGTGCGATGTAGGCTTTGTTCGCGCGGCAAATTTCCCAGGCTTCCTGGTAGTTGCCCGCCTGGATCGTGGTGGACAGGGATTCCACCAGGGCGGTTGGCGCCAGTTGCTCGTCCCGAAGAACGATGAAAAGTTGGATGATGAACGTCATCATCGTGATTGACGTTCCCAAAATACAAATCCAGATCATGACGATGAGCGGGCCGCCGTGAAGAATTGTCTGGATGATGTTCATGCTTTCGGGAGCCTTTTCCTGAGCGAGAGCCAGCGGGCTGGTCAGGGTGAGGAGCAGCAGCGGGAGCAGGGAGGAGAGACGACGTAGGGATTTCATTGGATGCATGGTAGATTAAGGGAATTTTTTCAGGGAACGATCACTTTTTTTTCCTTGAGGGCCTCAGCCCGCTCGGCGGCTTTCGCAACGACAGCTTCGTCCTCGTGGAAAATTGTGACGGCGAGCAGGTAGTTTTCAAGGGCTTCCGCGTTTTCTGCCGAGGCCTCCTGCACTTGTCCGAGAAGGTAGAGCGCCTGGCCATAAACCGCGCTCGTGCTGGAGTCCGGGAATTTTGTGGCGCGGGCCTGTTCGACGATGGGCACGAGTTTCACGCGGGCGGCGGCGTAATCTTTTTTGGCGACGGCCAGGCGGGCCAGACCGATGTCCGCGCTGCTGCCGGCGTCCGGATAGAATTTTTGAAAGGCGGCGAAGGCGGTTTCCGCCTTGTCGGTTTGTGAGGCGGCCAAATAGACCTCCCCGAGCAGGGCGCTCGCGCGCTCGGCCCACTTTGTCGGAAGGCCGTTGTAATTTTCCACCAGCGGAGCCAGGGCCGCGAGGGTTTTGGCGGCATCCCCCTTTTGCCAGAGCGCGAGGACTTCCGTGTAGGCTTTCGGGGGTGCCATCGTCACGGAAGCGACGTTGGCCAGGGGGATTCCCGTTTCTGCGGGACCGACTTTCATGCGGATGGCATTTGCCTTGACGCCGAGAATCTGGCCTTCCCGCGAAACCCCGTCCGATTTCTGCACAACGACATCCTGGGCCGACAGAATCTGGAGGCCGAATATCAGGAGCAGAACCGCAAAAATTGCCGCTGAAGGGGAGACGCTTGCTTTCATCGAACAAACGCTTTAATCACTTTTCCCCCGCAAATCAATAGTTTCCCGGGAAATTTCCATGATTCACATTTTTCGCAAGAACCAACGTGGTCTGATGCTCGTCATCGCCATCCTCACCATTGTCGCCTTCATTTTTCTCTACAATCAAGGGCCGCTCGATGACCTCGCCGAGACGCGGAACGCGAAAATTTATGGGCAGACGCTGACTCAGGCGAACATTGACCGGCAGGTGAAAAACTACCAGCTCACGCTGGCGCTCGGTCAATACGACCTGGTCTCAAAGCTTGGCGGAGCCGGCGGTGACCAAGCTTCCGCAGTTTCTGAGTTTGTTTGGAATCTGCTGGTTCTGCAGCACCAGGCGAAAGCCCTCGGTGTGGAGCCGACCGATCTCCAGGTGGCTGAACGGATCAAGGCGATCTCCGTGCTTCAAACCAATAACCAGTTCGATCCCGTCAAATACGCGGCGTTTCTCCGTGAGCAACTGGCCCCGCGGGGCTTCTCGGAGCGGCAGATCGAAGAAGTCATGCGCGATGCCTTGCGCTTGGAAAAAGTCGAGGCAATCGTCGGCGCCCCCGTTGCGATCGGAGATGGCGAAGTGCGCGAGGCGGCCAAAATCCTCCAGGCGGTGACCGCAGCTTTCGTCCGTTTCACTGCGGAGGATGCGGCAAAAGGGGTGCAAATTTCCCCCGAGGAAATTTCCGGATATTTCCAGAGAAACACAGCCAGTCTGAAAACGGCGGAGAGCCGGGTGGTCCGTTACGTGAAATTCGATCTGCCGGAAGGGCCGCGGCCCGAGGGGCGCGCCAAAATCGAGGCCCTGCAGCAACTCGCCGACAAGGCCACAAAATTCACGGATTCTCTCGCCGGCCAGTCCTTCACGCAGGGGGCGGCTTCCGCGGGCCTTGCCGTCCACACCTCACCGGCCTTCGATCGAACCGGCGCATCACCCGGGGGGCAGGATACGCCGGGCGGCGAAGCCAACAACCCGCCGCGGGAAATTTTTTCCCAGATTGCCCCCGCCGCGTTTCTTCTTTCCACGGTCGGAAAAGTCAGCGATGTGGTGCAGGCTGGTGACGCCTTCTATGTGGTGGAGTTGTCCGAGTGGAATCCCTCGCGTCCGCTGACTCTCGCCGAGGCGTCCCCGGCCATCGAGTCCCGCCTGCGGCAGACCAAGGCGGAAGAGGCCCTTCGGATCTCCGCCAACGAGAAACTTCACGCTCTCCGCGCCGCCATGGAAGCCGGCAAAAGTTTTGCCGAAGCGGCGACGGAACTCGGCCTCAAAGTGGAGACCTTGAGCGCGGTTTCTCCGATGGGAGAATCGGTCACGCCGGAACAACGCCGCGTGATCGCCGCCACCCTTTCCCTGAAAGATGGAGAAATCTCCGGAGTGGAAAGCGCCCCGTGGGGCGGGTTTTTCGTCCTCCTGCAATCCCGCCAGGAATTGCCAGAGGCTGAGCTGGCCGCAAAGCGCGCGGAGATCCAGGAAGGTTTGTTGGAGAACAAGCGCGCCCTGCTCTTCGTGGAGTGGCTCCGCCTCAGTCGCGACGAAGCGAAGATCTCCGTGCCCGGTCAGCCCCGGAGTTGATGAGCCAGACCGTCCACGAGATTTTTGACGGGGCCACCGGGGATGTCGCCCTCGGGGATCTGGAGGCTGCCACGGAAAAATTTCGGGAATGCGTGCGAATCCAGCCGGATTTTTTTGATGGCTGGCATGCGTTGGGGATGGTCCTCATGAAGACCGGCCGCCACCCGGAGGCCATCGCGGCGGGCCTGCAAGCCGTCCGTCTCCGTCCCGATGACCAACTTGCCTGGTCGAGCCTCTCGCTCTTCTACGTGAGGAACAACCAGATTCCCGAGGCGGAGGCCGCGGGCGCCAAGGCAAAAATTCTCTCGTGGGGCGGCAAAATCCACCCGGAGGCCATCCCTTCCGCAAACCAGACGCCATGAATTTTTTTCTCACCACTGCGATTGATTACACGAACGGGGCACCTCACATCGGGCATGCCTATGAGAAGGTGCTGGCCGATGCGATCGCCCGCTACCGGCGGCTCAAGGGGGACGCTGTTTTTTTTCTTACGGGCGTGGACCAGCACGGGCAAAAAGTCCAGCAGTCGGCGCAAAAGCAGGGGGTGGCACCGGCGGAGTTCGTCGCGGGCATCACATCGCAATTTCTCTCACTGTGGAAGACGCTCGACATCCGCTACGACGCCTGGGCCGCGACAGTGGATCCGGTCCACAAACATTGCGTGCAGGCGATGTTGCAGCGATTGTGGGAGACCGGTCATTTCTACAAGGCCAAGCAGGCCGGGTATTACAGCGTGAGGCAGGAACAATTTCTCACCGACAAGGAACGCGGTCCCGACGGGGAGTTCGGTCCCGAGTGGGGAGAGGTCGTCCTCATCGAGGAGGAAAACTATTTCTTCAAGCTCGCCGGGCACCGGCAGTGGCTGCTCGATTTTATTGACGCCCGCTCCGCCGCCGGGAAGCCCTTTGTGCTTCCGGACTTTCGCGTCGCGGAGCTTCGCAACGCGGTGGAGAAGCTGAGCGGCGACCTGTGCATTTCGCGCCCGAAGTCACGGCTCGAGTGGGGGATCGAACTTCCGTTCGACAAGGATTTCGTGACGTATGTGTGGTTCGACGCGCTCTCGAACTACGTCAGCTTTGCCGGGTACGATCCCACGCCCGGCGCGGACAATGCGGTTTTTCATTCGCGCTGGCCGGCCCTGCATGTCATCGGCAAGGATATTCTGGTTCCTCCGCACGGGATTTACTGGCCGATCATGCTCCGAGCCTGCGGATTTTCGGACACCGAGATGCCCACCCTCCTCGTTCACGGATGGTGGAACATCGCCGGTTCCAAAATGAGCAAGAGCCAGGGGAACATCGTGGACCCCGCCGAACTCGTGAAGACATTCGGGGTGGCCGCGACGCGGTATTATCTGCTGAGCGACATCGCCACAGGCCGCGATGCGGATTTCAGCGAGGAGCGATTGATCCTCCGCTACAATACCGATCTCGCCAACAGCCTCGGCAACCTTCTGAACCGCTCGCTGAGCATGGCGAAACGGTATCGCGGCGGAGCCGTTAAAAAGTCGGCTTCCCCGCTGGCCGCCTTCATTGCGGAAAAATGTGCGGCCTATTGTCGTCACATGGAGGCCTTCGAAGTTCACGCCGCCATCGAGAGCGCCTGGGAAATCATCGGGCGTTGCAATGGCTACGTGGAGGAAACCGCCCCGTGGAAGCTTGCCAAAGATCCCGCCTGCGCGGAAAAGCTCGACGGGGTGCTTTACACGCTGGCCGAGGCTCTGCGCATCCTCTCGATTCTCATCACACCGATCATCCCGGAATCCGCAGAGGCCATCCGCTCCCAACTGGCTTGGGAGGGCTCCGTGACCCTGGCCCAATGCGAATGGGGACTCCTGCCCGATGGGCACTCCCTGGGGGATCCCGTGCCGGTGTTCCCCCGGATCGAATCCAAATAATCATGTCCACGCCACGGGAGCGAATCGAGCATGCGGCCCTTGTTGCGGCAGCCTGGATCATGGCTCGCCTGCCCTTTGGCACCCTGCGTCCCCTTGCCACCGCTCTGGGTTCTCTGGTTTACGGACTCGACCCGCGGGGGCGCGCGGTGGCCCACGAAAATATCGAGGCCGCCTTTCCGGGAAAGTATTCCCCGGCGCAAAAGATCCGGATCGCCCGCGGATCGTATATCACCTTTGCCCGGACGATGTTTGAACTTTTCTGGGCCCCGAACCTGAATGAAAAGTTTTTCGAGGAGCATGTGATCTTCGAGGGATGGGATGGCGATTACGTACGCAAGGATCCGAGCCGCCCCGCAATCTACGCCTGCTTTCACTACGGGAATTTCGAGTGGCTCGCCCTGGCCGGTTCCTACACGATCAGTCCCGGCCCGGTGATCGCCCAGCGCTTCAAAAATTCCCTGATCGGTCCGGTCTTTGATCGCCTGCGCGCCAGCACCGGCAACCAGGTCATTCCCCAGGAACGTGCCATGATCCGCATGCTGAAGTATCTCAAAGGCGGCGGAAAATTCGGTATGCTGTGTGATCTGAACCTCGATCCCCGCGAGGGCAGCGTACTTGTGGAATGCTTTGGAGGACTCCTTGCCAGCGTCACCCAAACCCATGCCGCTCTTGCGCAAAGAACCGGTGCCGCCATTGTCCCCGTGGCCTGCCTCCCCGGGCCGAACAGGAAATACCGCATCGTCCATTATCCACCGATTGAGTGTCCCCCGGAGGCGGATCCCGCCGCCATCGTCCAGCGATGCTGGAATGCGCTGGAGTCCGCCGTCCACGCCCACCCCGAGTGCTGGCTGTGGGCCTACAAACACTGGCGCTTCAAGCCCGAGGCCAATAACGCCCGCTATCCCTCCTACGCCAACCGCTCGAAGCGCTTCGACAAACTTGTCCGCAAAAGGATCGCTCCCCCCCCGGCAGAGCCTCCGGCGGACCCGCAATCTGCCGCGTGAATATTCCCGCTTTCGATATTGCGTCTTTTCGGGATCCGGTTAGTTTTTCCTTCCCGTCGGGTTGGTAGCTCAATGGTAGAGCAGCGCCCTTTTAAGGCGTTGGTTGTGGGTTCGAGTCCCACCCAACCCATGCCTGAAAAATCCTTCAAACCCGCATGGATAAAGGCTCTGCGGGTTTTTGTTCCTCCAGGGCGAAACAGGGAAAAACACCGAATTTGCTTGCTCCCCATCGAAAACCACGCAAAGTGAACTCCAGCGATTGTTGACGTGGGGATTTTCGCCGATGCGTTTCAGGGTGTTTGCTTGGTTGGCAGCCAGGCGGATTGCGAGACTTGCAAAATCGGCTGACAATCTCAAAAATAACAATCACAAAAATAACGCACCGCGTTCTTTTAAGATAATTGGTGAGGTGGCTGAGAGGTCGAAAGCAGCGCTTTGCTAAAGCGCCGTAGTCCAAAAGGCTACCGAGGGTTCGAATCCCTCCCTCA
>JACSRU010000086.1 GCA_014879575.1 Chthoniobacterales bacterium
CACGATTCTCAATACCCCAGCCCTTCGGACTGGGCTATTGAATCATGCGCCTTTGGCGCAGGGCATCTCATCTTTGCACTTATTGGAGATGCGCCCCGGCGGAAGGGATGCATCTCCGATAATTGCAAGAAAGCTGGCGAGCATTCGCCCGTGAGCAGAAGCAGCGGGGCAAGCTGCCCACGCTCCGTTGGTTGCACAAAACGGCGATGCGCCCCGGCGAAAGCGTTCAGGCGTTTATTGGGCGATGTTTTGAGGTTGTCAGGAGCTTAACGGGTGGCGATGTTCGGGGGCTGTGTTGCTGGCGTATTATGTTCATCATTTCAGTCCGTTTCTATTGGATTTCGGAAATGGCTTTGGGTTGCGGTGGTATGGCCTTGCGTATGTGGCGGCGTTTCTTGTCGGGTATTTGCTCTACACGCGCCTCGTCCGGCAGGGCTATGGGGATCTGGCTCCGGATCAGGTGGGCGATTTCATCACCGGCGTGGCGATCTTTGGGGTGATTCTCGGCGGCAGGCTGGGATACATGTTCCTTTACGATTGGGCGAATTTTTCGGCGAATCCGTTCGTGTTTTTCAAATTTTGGGATGGCGGGATGTCCAGTCACGGGGGAATGATCGGCATCGTTGTCTTCACGCTCATCTATGCCAGGCGAAAGCATGTTTCCTGGCTCAACATCGGGGACAATCTTGTGGTGGTCGCGCCGATCGGGCTATTTTTTGGACGCTGCGCCAATTTCATCAATGGGGAACTTTTCGGGCGTGTGACCGGTGTTTCCTGGGCGATGCAATTCCCGAAGGAACTTTTTGATGCCCCCCCGGAGACCGTCCAACTCGCGGTGTCTGAGGCGGTGACTCTCAATCCCGGGTGGACCACGGTGACGGCCATCGTGGAGAACGTCCAAAACTCCCCCGCTCTCCGCGCGCAACTGGCCGGCACACTCTCCCCGCGGCATCCGTCACAGATTTACGAGGCGTTCCTGGAGGGGGTGCTGCTCTTTGTCCTCCTCTACACGCTGCGCACGCGGTTCCGTCTTCCGAACGGGGTTCTGACCGGCGTCTTTTTTGTGGCTTATGCGGTTCTCCGGATCATCGGGGAAATCTTCCGACATCCGGATGCCCCGATGACGCTGGGGCTCTCCCGGGGACAGTTTTTGTCACTCTTTCTCGTGATTCTGGGAGCCGGATTTTTGGTGTATGCCATTCGCAAGCCCACCTGGGCGCCGAAATTCCGGAATTGATTTTTCCTGAGAGGGGGAGAGATTCGACGAAATGTACGACGCCCGCTGCGACAAATTGGCCGATGTTTTAACCCGCCACTCCACCAAACTCGGGAAGGGGGAGAATGTGCTCATTGAAATTTTCGATGCGCCGGACGAGATGGCGATTTCGCTGATCCGGGCCGTGCGGGCCCGGGGGGCGGTTCCCTTCGTGACACTGCACCATTCCCGCATCGCGCGGGAACTTTCCCTCGGCGCAACGGAGCCGCAACTTGCGGTGTCGAGCGGGGTGGAACTTCTGCGCATGAAAAAAATGCAGGCCTACATCGCGGTGAGGGGCAGCCATAACATCACGGAAATGTCGGATGTCCCGGATGAGAAGATGCGGCTCATCACGGGAAAAATGCGTTCGGTGATGGATTGGCGGATCAACCGGACCAAGTGGGTCGTGCTCCGCTGGCCGACTCCGGCGATGGCCCAGCAGGCACAGATGAGTACACCCGCATTCGAAGATTTCTTTTTCAAGGTCTGCACCCTGGACTACTCGCGGATGGCGCCCGGCATGGAAGCACTCAAGGCACTCATGGACAAGACCGACCGGGTGCATCTCAAGGGGCCGGGCACCGACCTCCGGTTCTCGATCAAGGGGATCGGCTCGGTGACTTGTGGGGGAGACCGAAACATCCCGGATGGGGAGGTTTTTTCCTGTCCGGTGAAAACCAGCGTCGAGGGACATGTCACCTTCAACGTGCCGAGCATTTATCAGGGCCAGGCCTTCGACGGGGTGCGCCTGGAGTTTTCCAAGGGCCGCATCTGCAATGCCACCGCCAACAACACGGCCGCCCTCAACAAGATTCTCGACAGCGATGCCGGAGCACGCTTCATCGGGGAATTCAGCCTCGGATTTAATCCCCACATCCTCCACCCGATGCGGGACATTCTTTTCGACGAAAAGATCGCGGGATCGTTTCACTTCACACCGGGGCAGGCCTACAAAATCGCCGGGAACGGGAATACCAGCAGGATTCACTGGGACATGGTGTGCATCCAGCGCGCGGACTACGGGGGCGGCGAAGTCTGGTTCGATGGCAAGTTGATCCGCAAGGATGGGATCTTTACCCTGCCCGCCTTGAAAAAATTAAATCCCAATTTTCTTCTCGGGAAGCGGTAGTGGCATGCGGACTTCCTCGATCATGAATCCGCTGGAAGAGCGGATTGGCTACAAGTTTCGCAACGGATTATTGCTGGCGGAGGCGCTGACGCACCCGAGCATCTCCCTCGAGAGAAAGGACTATCCCTTCGACAACCAGCGGCTGGAGTTCCTTGGAGATGCCGTCATTCAGGTGGTGGTCACGGAACACCTGTTCCGGATGTTTCCGGACTTCGATGAGGGACGCATGACAAAACTCCGCACCCGGATTGTCTCCCGCATGGCCCTTCGGGAAAGGGCCGTCGCCTTGGATCTCGGGAGCTTTCTTATGATGGGTCGCGGCGAGGAGGCCAGCGGGGGCCGGGAACGCGCCTCCAATCTGGCCGATGCCTTCGAGGCGGTGGTGGGCGCCATTTACCTCGATGGCGGATTTGAGGCCTCCCGGATTTTTCTGCTTCGTCAGATGGAGGAAGTCTTTGCCGATCTGGCCAGCCAGCCGGAGGAGATCAATCCGAAAGGCTCTCTTCAGGAGACGCTCCAATCCCTGGCGCCAAACGCCCCGGTTTACGAGTTGCTTTCCCAAACCGGCCCCGAGCATTCCAAGCGGTTTGTCTGCCGTGTGGTGTGGAAGGGACACGAACTGGGTCGCGGAGAGGGGCTGAGCAAGAAGGAAGCCCAGGTAGCGGCTGCCGTCAGCGCACTGGAGCAACACCTTTGGGAGAAGCGTCGAAAGGTGACAACCACATGATTTACCAATTGAACCTGCAAACCACCGGACTGGCCACAGGGCTTCTCCTCCTCTTGTCCCACGTCTTCGCCCTGGTGCGTCCGGACCAGACCATCCAATGGGCGAAAGCCTTTCCCCGTTCGCGGGGTGCGGCCGGAGTTCTTCTCCCGATTGTTGCCGTCTGGAGCTTTCTGCTGGTGAGGTCCATCGATCTCGGGGAATTTTCCCCGCTCAGGAACATGATCCTCGTCGCCATTGTTGTCGGCACCGTACTTTCCTGGATCTATGTGCCGGAATTTCTGGCGGTGAGGACGCTCGGCATGCTCCTGTTGCTGGCGGCTGAGCCGTTGCTTGAGTCCGCCGTCCTGCGGCATGAGCCTTCGCGTCTGCTGTTGGTGGTGATTGCGTATGTGTGGGTGATAGCCGGTTTGTTTTTTGTGGGCATGCCTTATTTGCTCCGCGACGGGATCCAATGGGTGACCGCAAGCCGGACACGTCTTAAAATCGGAGCCCTTGCGGGGGTGGTCTATGGGCTCGCGCTCGTGGGGTGTGCGTTGGCCGTTTGGTAGGAGGCTTACCCTTCGAGGATTTCCGTGCGGGCGGAAAGATTGTTCAAAAACTCGCGATGGGGGGTGTGGGCGGGGTCTGCGAGGTGGGGATCCTTCTCCAGCAACTCTCTGGCCGCCTGCCGGGCCTCGGTCATCAACTCCCCGTCACGCAGGAGATCGCCCAATCGCAGGGGGGGAAGTCCGGCTTGGGCGGTGCCCAGGATGTCTCCGGGACCGCGCAATTGGAGGTCGGCTTCGGCAATTTCAAACCCGTCGGATGTGCGCTCCAACACGGCGAGTTTTTCCTTGGCGGACTCACCGGGATCACGCTGCAGAAGGATGCAGTAGGATTTCTCGGCACCGCGACCGATCCTCCCGCGGAGCTGGTGGAGTTGAGAGAGGCCAAAACGGGCGGCTTCCTCGATCAGCATGATGCAGGCATTGGGCACATCAACCCCCACCTCAATCACCGTCGTCGCCACAAGCACGGAGAGATTGCCATCCCGGAACTGGCGCATCACGAGTTCCTTCTCTTCGGAAGTCAGACGTCCATGGGCCAGTCCCACCCTGGAAGGCGCGAGGAGCTTTGTCCATTTTTCAAACTCTTCGCGGGCGGCTTTGGCGTCCAGTTTCTCCGACTCCTCGATCAACGGATAGACCACGTAAGCCTGACGGCCTTCGGCGATTTTCGTTCGGAGAAAATTGAGGATGTCGGGGAGCTTTGCCGGTTCCCGCACGGCGGTGAGCACCTTTCCGCGACCGGCAGGTTTTTCGCGGAGGATCGAGACATCGAGATCACCGTAAAGTGTCTGGGTAATGGTGCGCGGGATCGGGGTGGCTGTCATCACCAGCACATCGGGCGCATCACCACGCGCAATGAGACGCGAGCGTTGGAGAACACCAAATTTGTGCTGTTCGTCAATGACGATGAGCCCGAGCTTGTGAAGTTCCGCCCTGTCGAAGAGGAGGGCATGCGTGCCGACGACCAGCGGCGGGATCCGGCGGGACGCCGGATCCGACACGCGGGACGCGTGTGCTCCCCGGAGGTCTTCACGGCCTGGCCACCAGACCCAAGGGTAGTCTTCGTTCGCAGGCACGATCTTGCTGTCCCAGGGATTGCGCGTGATATAGGAAAACTTCTCTTGGAGGTCGGATTCCGACCGGATGAGCCGGTCGAAGGATTCCTTTTCCCAGACTGGGCCTGTTTTGCCATTCGCCCTGTTGATCTCGTGGGCTGTGAACGATTTGATGGAATGAAGGATGCCGGTAAGTGGATGAAATCCGCCAGCTTCATTTAAGGAAGGTTCGATGAGCAAGTGAACATGATCCGGCATCACACAAACGGCATAAAGGTGATACCGCCTGCCGTTTTCATGAAGAATCGAACTCCGTATGATGTCCCGATCTTCTTCCGATAGTGCCGTTCTGTCATGAGTCGAGAACGTAACGGCATACTTCGCCCAAGGTCGTTCAAAGTGCGGAAGATTTCTCTTCGAATAGCGCGTGCCGTCACCTCCGGGGAGCACACCCGTCCCGGGTGTGGCGTCCGGCGTCCCGCCGGACGACTCTTTCCTCGTAGCCGTGCGCAGCACCACACCAATCCCAAGGGGATCCAGAATTCTGCGGAAGTTCAAATAATGTTGTTCGGCGAGGATCTGGGTGGGTGCCATGAGGGCCGCCTGCCAACCGGATTCCGCCGCCTGCACCATGGCATGCAGCGCGACGAGGGTTTTTCCCGAGCCAACATCTCCCTGGAGGAGACGGTTCATCCGGTGTGAGGAAGCAAGATCGGCGGAAATTTCGGCAATGACCTGACGCTGGGAGCCTGTCAGTTCAAACGGCAGGGCCTCCACAACCTTTTTCTGAAATTCGCCTGTCCCAGGCTTGGGAGTTCCCCCGGAATTCCGCGTCGCGGCATGCCGGGCACAAACAACCAACTGGATCCCAAAAAACTCCTCGCGCACGAGGCTGTTCCTCGCGGCCGCCTGTTCCTGCCAGGTGTCCGGGAAATGCACGTTCCGCCAGACGTTTTCGGAGACGGGATTCCCCGGCCAGAGGAGGGGAATTGTGGCGGGATCGGTCGCATCGAGCGCCCGATGGATCAACACCCTGAGCATCCGCGCAGTCAGGCCGTCACCGGCCGGATGCACCGGTGTGATCCGATCGAAGTGGATCGAGCGCTCGGCATCTTCCTCGAGGATTTCAAATTCGGGATGTTCCATGACCACCTGGTGATGACGAACTCTCGGCTTCCCGAAGACGATGATTTGCTGGTCGCCGGTGATCATCTTCTGCACCCACGGCATGTTGAACCAACGGCAGATCAGCGGGGAGCCAAGCAACCCGGCCGATTCGTCCTCGATGCGGGCCTCAAAAATCCTGCGGGCGCCGAATCTTCGATAGGCGGTTTTTTTCACAACACCAAACAGGCAGAGGGGCGCTTCGGAGGGTCCGTCCGGAAAGCGGTCGAATTTGATCCGATCCTCGTAGCGGCGGGGAAAGTGCTTCAGGAGGTCGCCGAGCGTGAGCAGGCCCAGTCGTCGCAGGGAGGAAATGCGCTGCCGGGGCACCCATTCCAAATCTTCGAGGTTTGTGGAGGCAGGGAGGGGAGTCATGCGGACCTCCGCACCCCGAGAATCCGCATTTGTGCTTCCGTGCGCCCCTGCCAGCAGTTCCAGTCCAGAGTGTAGGCCAGATCCCAGGGCGGGCGGGGAAGATCGGAAGCCTTCGCATTGAAAAAAACAGCCGGCACGCGGCGTCGGCCAACCGGAAACTCAAATTTCAGATGTTTGTCCTTCATCGTGCGCGGAGCTCCGGATGGGCTCACGGAGCGGGTGTAGAGGACCGGCTGCGGGTTTCCGGCTCCGAAAGGCTCAAGGAAATCCTGGGCCTCCAAGAGCGTGAAATCGAGATCCGGAAGCTCGATCTCCGCATCCAACCGGAGTCGGGGAGTCAGGATTTCCGCATTGGCCAGTTTTCTCGCTCCGGTTTCAAAGGCCTCGCGAAAGGCGGGAAAGGCTTTCTCATCCATCGTCAGTCCGGCCGCCATGTCGTGGCCCCCAAATTTTTGGAGATGATCCGAGCAGCCGTTCAAGAGGTCCACAAGGGAGAGGCCCTCGATGCTTCGCCCGCTGCCCTTGCCCTGTCCTGACGCATCGAAGCCCACAATAAATGTCGGGCGGTGGCGCTGGCGCATCACTCGCGATGCCACGACTCCCAGCACCCCGACATGCCAGTCCCGCCGACCTGCGACGATCGTTGTGTCCCGAGCCGCTTCAAAATTTTGTTCCACCCACTGCTCGGCATCGCGGACGACCGCCTTTTCGACATCCTGTCGCTCCCGGTTGTGGGCATCGAGATTGGCGGCGAGGCGGGCGGCCTCATCCGGATCATCGGTCAGAAGGAGGCGGAGGGCCTCCTGTGCCGGTCCCAGCCTGCCAGCGGCGTTAATCCGCGGGCCGAGCCGAAATCCCACATCCGACGTTCGCACCGGCGCCGAAACTCCGGAGACGCGCATCAGGGCGGCGATCCCAACCCAGCGGGTCGCGGCCATCCGCTGAAGCCCGTGCCGGACGAAGATTCGGTTTTCCCCGGTGAGGGGAACGATGTCCGCCACCGTGGCCAATGCCACCATGTCCAGGTAATGCCGGAGATCAAGATCGGCGACCGGCGAAAGTTTCTGCATCGCATGGGCGAGTTTGAAGACCACGCCGGCACTGCACAGGTAATGGAAATTGTTCCCGCATTTGGGATTCACCAGAGCCGCGCAGTCCGGGCGTTCCGATCCCGGTTCATGGTGATCGAGCACAATCACCTCGACGCCCCGCGAGCGAAGGGAGGCAATTTCCCGGACGGATGTCGTCCCGCAGTCCACGGCAAGCAAAAGTTCCGGGCGGTGCAACTCGCAACACCTCTCGATTCCGGCCGGACTCAATCCGTAGCCTTCCTCGACCCGGAGCGGCAGAAAACACTCCACCTTTCCACCGAATGCCTTCAAAACCCGCGCGAGCAAGGCCAGTGAGGTGATGCCGTCCACGTCATAATCGCCATAGAGGACAATCCTCCGTCCCGCCCGCACCGCCGCCCAGACGCGTTCCGCCGCCACATCCATCTGGGGCAACGCCTCCGGTGGCTGAAGGGATTTCAGTTTTGGATGCAGAAATTCCCGTGCCTCCGCGATGCTGCCATGCCCTCTTTGCGTCAGAAGAACTCCAAGAAACGCCGGGATTTCGAGTTCGCGGAGGAGCTGGCCTGTCAGGAGCGGATCCGTGGCCGGGGGCAAAATCCATCTGCGATTCATGGCTGGACTTTACGCGGATTCGAAGCCGTGACAATTTGGAATCCGGATGCCACGCCCCATTTTTTTAACCCTCCTCCTCTTCCTTGGCGGTTGTGCGCCTTCGTATTTTGTCGCGTTCTCAAACGGCTACAATCCCGCCACCTCCTACACGCACAGCCTGCCGGCCATCGCCCTGGCGCCCGGGGAAACCCGCAAGGCATTTCTTCCGGCGGCAAAGCTCCCGATCCTGCCGAAATCCCCCGTCCGCATCGCCAGCGAAAACCCCGATGTGGCCATCATCTGGAAACAATTCGCTCCCGGGGACATCATCCGTCTCCAGGCTGTCGCCCCGGGATCAGCGATCATCCACCGGGGGAACTTTCCCTTTCCGGATTGGAAAAAGAAGGCGAATCCGGTCGAGCGGGCCGCCTGGCGGGCGGCACTTCGCCGTCACCTGCGGCCCCGGCCCGACGATGTGGCCTTCCGGGCCATTTCCGACGAGCAACTTTGGAAAACCGTCCTGCGTGCCAGATCCCAAGGCGCCATGCGGGTGGTCGTCGAAGTGGACCGTCTGGATTTTCAGCAACGCTGAGGCGGATGGTCTGTCCGCATCAACCTCGCCGGTTGAAACGGGAACAACCTTCTGCCGGGGATTTTTTGGCGGCCGACAGCCTATTCTGCAGAAATGGAGATCTGCGGGCGCACTTCCATGTTCCAGGGATTGTCTGTGAAGTGCGAGCTTTCGATTTTGTGGACAAGGTGTTCGCACAGGGAGCAAAGGGCGCACACATCGAGTCCCAGATGGTGCGGGGCAAAGGGGCGGATGTTCGATGACCCAAGCACCAGAAGCCGACATGCGGGGCGGAGCCTCCGGCCATCCTTCGGATGCATGGGACGCAGAAATTGGAGACGCAGGTGGACGAATCCCCCGGCGATCTGGATGAGTCCCTTGTAGAATTGGGCCAAAGGCCCGGTGGAGTCCAACCAGAGATGCTCGAGCACGTCGTGGGCCTCGTAGTATTCGCCCGCGTTGAAATGGGAAAAGAAAAGTTCGTAGCAGGCGGGGAATTTGCCCGGCCCTCGGGAGAGAATTGATTCCGCAATGCGTTCGCGCTTGGTCACGTCGCGAAAGGGTGCTGCGCCCTTACTCCTGGTTTTTGGCTTGCGCCTCCAGTTTCTTTACCCGGTCGTAAAGTTTATGGATGTTCTTCAGGAGTGCGTAGGTCGCCTTGTATTCGCGGATGGGTCGGGCCGGGGCGCCAAACATGATGCTCTTGGCCGGCACGTTCTTTGCAATGGCAGACATCGCGCCGAAGACCACTTCGTCGCCGATTTCAATGTGTCCGCTCAGTCCCACCTTTCCGGCCAACGTCACAAAATTTCCCAGACGCGTGCTGCCGGAAATGCCAACCTGTGCGCAAAGGACGCAATTCTCACCGATCGTCACATTGTGTCCGATCTGGACAAGATTATCAATTTTCGTGCCCTTGCGAATCCACGTGCGTCCAAACCGCGCCCGGTCCACCGTCGTGTTGGCGCCGATTTCCACGTCGTCCTCGATGACAACGATTCCCGTCTGCGGGATTTTTTGATGCGCCCCGTCACGAAATTCATACCCGAATCCATCGGCTCCGATGACGACCCCGGAATGGAGAGTGACCCGGTTGGCCAGGGTGCAGCGCTCACGAATTGTCACGTTCGGAGAGATCCGACAATCCTCTCCGATGCAGGCTCCGTGGCCAATGTAGGCATGAGCGCAGACTATCGAGCGCGCTCCAATGCGAGCCCCCGCTTCGATCACCGCGCAAGCACCGACATGAACCCCCTCGCCGAGCGTAGCCTCGGGATGAATCACCGCCGAAGGATGCACCCCGGCAGGGAAGGTGATGACCGGAGGAACAAAGGCCGGGAGCAGTTTCGCAAAGGCGGCACCCGGATCGTCCACCCAGATCCGGATCGCTGGCAGCTCCTCGCCAAATCCCTGCGGCACAAGAATGGCCGTGGCGCGGGATTTTCTGGCCGCCTTGAGATATTTTGGATTTCCAAAAAACGCAAGATCCCCGGGGTTGGCGTCGTCAAGCGACGCCAAGCCGGAGATTTCCTGTGCGGCGACTTCTGGAGCCACCCAGCCGCCCGTTTGGGCGGCCACCTCACCAAGAGTCATGCTCTTCAGGGAGCGGATGTTGCCTTGGGTGCGGTCTTGTTGAGCGTTTCCACGATTTCCTTGCTGAAATCGAGGTCGCTGCGGGAGTAAACCAGAACCGGAATTTGTCCCATGCTCATTCCGGACTTGTCAAAAACGACGTCAAACCCGGCACTTTTGATTTTTTCGTTCACGACCTTCATGATCTCATCAATAATGTCCTTGCGCATGCGGACAAATTGTTCCTGCAACGCCCGCTCGCGGGTGCCGCGGAATTCCGTGATTTCCCGGTCGAGGTTGCGGGCTTCGTTCACCTTTTCATCGCGGGTCTTTGCCGCCTTGTCCTTTGCATCTTTGCTGAGCTCGGGTTTTTCGACATCCGCATTGATTTTATTGATGTCGTCCATGGCCTTCTTGAGGGTCTCCAAGCGGTCATCGAGTTCCTTTTTTGCTGCCGCACGGGCCTCATTGAGCTTCGCCTCAGCGTCCTTTGTTTTGTAATACTGGGTGAAGATGGCGTTCATGTCCAGGGTGCCGATTTTGACCTGGGCGCTGGCCGACGGAGCGACTGCGAAGAGTGCTGTTGCCAGAATGGTGACGGATAGGATGGATTTGAGCATTGTGGTTGTTTGGGTTGTATGAAGTGTTAAGTGGGTCTTATGTGAGGGTCAAGGTTTTGACCGCTTCCGCTGGGATTCGTTCAAAATTGATAGCCAATATTAAAATTGAATTTTCCTGGGGGCCCGTTCCAGCTGTCGTAAACGACCGGAATGCCATAATCCACGCGGATCGGGCCGATGGGCAGATCGAGGCGGAGGCCGATGCCCACGTCCACGTTCGTGTTTGTCGTGTTGAAGTCCCCGGCTTCGACATTGACGAAGCCCATGTCGCTGAAGACGGCTCCACGGACCCGGGACATGATCGGGAAGGTCATTTCAAAGGTCAGATAAGCCAGCGAGTTGCCGCCGATGGGATTGCCGTATTCGTCCACGGGGCCGACTTCCCGGAAATTGAAGCCGCGCATGTTGTTGGCACCGCCAAGGTAGAGTCGGTCAAAGATGGGAACCCCGTTGCCGTAGCCGTCGTCCTTTGACCCTTCGTTGCCACCCCACCCGTTGACGATGGCAATCTGCCCCTTGACGAGGAAGATCAAATCGTAGGGGAGCGAGAAGTATTTTGAAGCCTCAAGGGAAATTCCGTAATCCTGCACGTCCCCTCCCAGCCCCCCTCCGGCGATGAACGCGGTGAATTCGACCACCTCCCCCTTCCGGGTGAGGAAGAGATTGTCCCGGGTATCCCAGATGAGCGAGCCCGTGAGGGCGCTCTTCACATACGTCCCTTCCGCGTCCTGGATGACGGGGCCGGCATTTTCATTGCCGTTGTAGCCGTCGTTGTAGCCGTTGTAGTAGAAGTAATCGTAGTCATCCTGCGTGTGGTCCACGTCGTAAATTTTGATTTGTTCGAGCCGGTATTCCGCCCGGGCGGAAAGTGCCCGCCAGATTTGCTTGCGGGCCTGGAGCGCGACGCCGAGGTTTGACTGGTTGTAAACATCGGAGAGGAATGTCGCGTTCCGGTAGTAGCCCTCCACGCCGACGGAAAGTTTGTATCCCAGGAACCAGGGCTCGGTCAGGGCAATAACGAAATCGCTGCGCTTGAGTCCATATTGTCCACGGATGCGGAACCTTTGGCCACCTCCCGTGAAGTGCGGCCAGTTAAAGAGGTCAAAGTTTGTTTGCTGGATTTCCGCAAACCCCAGGAGGCTGTCGATCGTGCTGAAGCCCACGCCGAAGTTGAACGATCCCGTGCGTTTTTCCTCGACGATCACATTGAGATCCTTGCGCCCCGGAACGATGGTGTCGGAGGGTGCGGTATCCACCCGGGAAAAATAGTTCAGGTTTTCCAGGCGGTTTTTGCTGACGTCCACGAGTGTGGTATCGAAGACATCGCCGGGTTTGACGGCCAGTTCGCGGCGGATGACGCGATCCTGTGTGCGGGTGTTCCCCTGGATGTTGACAAGGTTGACGTAGGACTGCACGCCCTCATCCAGGTGGTAGGTTACGTCAACCAAGCCGGGGCCGGCCGGCAGGATTTCCGGCGTGGCAAGCATGTCCACATACCCCCGGCTTCCGTAGAAATCCCGGAGGGTTTTGAGATCGTCACCCATGCCTTTTGGCGTGAAAAGTTGTCCGCCGAGCATTTTCAGACGCGTCAGAACCTCATCCTGGGACGTGACGTTCACGCCTTCCAATTTGACCTTGTTCATGCGGTATTGCATGCCCTCGTTGATGGTCACGGTCATTTCCACCCCGTCGCGCTGCACCGGGAGCGTCTGGATGTCCGTGATCTCGACATCCGCAAACCCGCGGTTTTGGTAAAGCGTCTTGATGGCCGCGCCGTCCTCCTCGATCTGCGCGGGGACAAGCCGTCCGCTCTTCGTGAAGAACGAGAGCATGTCCTCGGGTTTTGTCTTCATCACCTTGCGGAGATCCTTGGCGAGGACGGAATCGTTCCCGACGAAGGTGATCCGCTTGACGATCAACTTGGGACCCTCATTGATCGCGTAGATGACCTTTGAGCGGTTGGTTCCCTTGATTTCCTCGATTTTGTATTGGACCTCGACTTCGGCGTAATTTTTGTCCTCGTAAAGTTTGATGATTTTCTGGCGGTCGTCCTCGACCCTTTCCTCGCTGATGACATCACCGACTTTCGTGCCGATTTCCCGGCGGACCCGGCTCATTGGGATCTGGTCGGCTCCTTCGATCAGGACCTCCTCGATCACTGGACGGCCCTGCAGGAGCACGGTGACCTTGACTCCGTCGCCAAGGGGCTCCGCAAAGATGCGGACGTTTGAGACACCCCCGGTCGCATAGAGTGCCCGGATGTCCTGCTCGGCGGCCCGCTCGCTGTAGGGGGAACCGATTTTTGTGGCCAGGTTGGCAAGCACGCGTTCCTTGGAAATGCTGGGAGCCCCGACATTTTCGACCGCAATCTCCCGGACCACCGGAGCGGTCGCAACCTGGGCATTCAAAGGGTGCAGAAGCACCGCAAACAATACCGACGCAAAGACCGACAGGTATCTATGTTGAAAACGGCAAAATGTCATGGCTTGGGCAGCAAACGGAGCGTTCTTGCCCCGGCGTGAAACAAGCTGCATGCCCGATACGCCCGGAAACGTCAAGAAACGAATGTCGGAGAATGTTTTATATGCCTGTGCAACGGACGGTCTTTTCGATTAACGTTCTCCCTCATGATTTCCGGCACGTGAACAGACGGAAAACAAGACCGATATTTTATCCGGCAATTCTTACCGCTCTCAGGAGGGGATACCACCGGAGTGATCTGGGGTCGGACCTCCTGTCGGGAGCCACCGTTGGGTTGATTGCCTTGCCGCTGGCACTTGCGCTGGGGATCGCGAGTGTGCCCGTGGGAATCTCCTCCCCCTTCCCGGCGCCGGCGATGGGGATGTTCACGGCGATCATCGCCGGTTTTTTGATTTCGCTGCTGGGGGGCAGTCGCGTCCAGATTGGCGGGCCGACGGCGGCCTTTGTCCCCATCGTGCTTCTGGTGGTCGAGCAGCATGGCATCGGCGGACTCATGCTCGCCACCATCATGGCAGGAATCATCCTCGTGATCATGGGGCTCGCCCGCATGGGCGCCTTGATCAAATTTATTCCCTGGCCAGTCACAAGTGGCTTCACGACCGGCATTGCCGTGAGTATCATCTCCACCCAGGCGTCAGATTTTTTGGGCCTTCATGCCGATACGCCGCCTCCCCGGGAATTTTTGGAAAAGATCCTGTGGCTTGGGGAAAATCTTCCCCGCGTCAACGCCGTCAATTTCGCCCTGGCCGTCGCGTGTGTGGCCATCATTTTCTTGTGGCCCCGGCTCGGAATCAAAAAGATTCCGGGTTCGATCGTGGCCATGGTGGCGGCCACGATTGTCGTCCTGATTGCGGGTCTGGAACAAGGGTTCCAGGTGGCGACCATCGGGACGAAATATGGAGCCAATGCCATCCCGCAGGGACTTCCAGGGGTTCACTGGCCCGACTTTTCCTGGAGTCATCTCCGCGATCTCATCGGCCCCGCGACAGCCATTGCCTTGCTGGGGGCCATTGAGTCCCTGCTCTCCGCCGTGGTGGCCGACGGCATGACCGGGGACAGACACGACAGCAACACCGAGCTGATCGCGCAGGGTGTGGCCAACATCGTCTGTCCGTTCTTTTGTGGACTCCCGGCGACGGGTGCGATCGCGCGCACCTCCGCCAACATCACCAATGGGGCCAGATCGCCGATTTCCGGAATCATCCACAGTCTCACGCTCCTGTTGATCGTCATCCTGTTTGCCCGGGGGGCGGCCTTTGTTCCGGTGGCAGCGATGTCCGCCGTGCTGGTGGTGGTCGCCTTCCGCATGGGGGAATGGCACGAAATGAAGCGACTGATGCTCATGCCTCGAAGCGATGCGCTCGTGCTGCTCACGACCTTCGCTCTCACGGTCCTTTTCGATCTCGTCATCGCCGTCGAGGTTGGCATGGTCCTGGCGGCGATCCTGTTCATCAAGCGGGTTTCCCAGACGACGGAAGTCTCGCGTGTCACGGAAAGCGATGTCCTCGAATCGCCCGAGCAACTGGTCTGCGGAAAGGAAATTCCCGATGGCGTGTTTGTGTATCGGATTTTTGGACCCTTCCTCTTCGGTGCCGCGGAGAAGATGGAGGATGCCTTGGAAGGTTTGGACAGAACGCCGAGAGTCCTGATTCTCCGTCTGCACCTTGTCAGCGCGATGGATGCCACGGCCTTGAATACGCTGGAAAGCATCACGGAACGCATGCAAAAGCAGAGCGCAACCGTGATCCTGAGCGGCCTGCACCGCCAACCGCTGGACATGATCCGCCGCTCCGGCTTCATGGATGTCATCGGCCGGAAAAATCTCTGCGCCCATTTCGATGATGCGCTCGCACGCGCCCAAGAAATTTTGAAAGGTTGAGGCGAAAAAGTGACGCCCCGGAAAGTGCCCCGCCTGCCCTACATCGGTGGCGCAAGGATGCGGATGGCAGGATCTTCCTGGCGGGTCGTGCTGTAAATCCGGGCGGGCGCGGTGGACTTCAGTTCGTAACCCTTGAGAACGAACTCCGGATAGAAGCGGTCGCTTGCCGGCTCATAGACCTGTTCGCCGGAAAACCCGCCCATGAGACGGTATTCGTAATTGTTATCCGATCCGATTTTTCCCGCTTCGCGATCTGGCGCCAGTTTGGCCTGTTCGTTCAGCATCACATGCTTCGCCGTCTTCCAGGGTTGGCCGGGTTCGCGCACCCAGCCCCACATCTTGTAATCTTTTTTATACATCCGGCGCCCGACAAAATAATCTCCCGGCACCTCCGCCTGAATGGCGGCGTTCATCTCCGCACGGCCCGCCGCGCCGACATCCACGGTCTCGCAACCGGTGAGAACAATCAGCAGGCAGAGACTGCCCAGCAAGGGGAAGGGCTTGGATTTCATCATCAGACTCCCGCGCGTTGGAGATAGGGTTTTAACCATTCGGCCAAAGCCTCCTCGGAATCAATCCGGACCTCGTCCGCAATTTCAAAGAGATACCAATTCTCCGTGTGGGAGACAGATTCTCCGGGTGCCAGCGTTGCCAGCGGACTGAGCGATTCGATCTCGAGCATCTCCGAACAGGCGTAGGTCTCGAAATTGCAACCGCCATCCGGATAAATCGCCCCCTGGACATGGTCAAACGTCTTGAGGAAAAGCGAATCTTCGATGACATACGCGATCCATTTCTCCCGGTGGGCGAGTCCAAGCTTGGTGGGCGAGAAGCCTTCACTCTGGCGCAGGGTAAAAAAGTTTCGTCCGAGGTGCCACCGCGGGTCGGTGAGATCGGTGTAGGGCCAGAGGACGATTCCCCGGTTGGGCTGCAAATCGCGCGGATGTTCGCCCAGGGGAGGCTGCGGGATAATTTCCAGTCCCCCCGGCTTCATGACACTGAGCCCCCACGCCGCGATCTGGATCGGCTCATCGCCACGATTCCTCGCGGTGTGCCGAATCGTGACATGCGAGTCATTGTCTGCAAGCGTGACTCCCAGCGTTTTGAGAATCTTCCCGCAGTGGTCCTGCTGGGACTCAATGACAATCTCCTCCGTGAAATCCTCGACCCGATAGTCCACCGGAAAATTATCCGGGTGGTAGGAGAGAACCTCGTCCTCGGGGGCGATCCAAAAGCGGTGTCCCCCGCGGAGTTTGAACGCGTCTTCTCCCGAACAGCCGAGTTGCTCGTCGCAGAGCTTGAAGACGTTGTCCCCATTCCTTCGTTTGTAACTCAAAATGCGGGGCCCGACATCGAGGGTTACGATCACTTCCGCAAATTCGTTTGAGAGCGAGAGATTCCGGTTCCAACCGGCGTAGGGGATGACTTCTGTGTTCATGAATGGACTCCGGGAATTGCCGGGGATGTGGGGGCATCCTTCACGAAATTCCTTCTGCCTTCCAGCGTTTTCGGAGCGGTTGGCATTTTCAAGTCATCCTTCCGGAGCCGCGAGAAGTGCGCAGGAGATCTGGCCGCTCCACCCCAGCACAGGGATCACCGCCCTTCCGGACGCCTCCAATGACTCCCAGCCGCACAGACACTGCAAAAGGCTGGATACGGCAAAGGCTTCGCCCGCCACGGCTTTGGGAACCAGAGTGGGAATTCCGGAAAAACACTCGCGCACCGAATATTCCTCCTGGTGATTCGGACCGGACGAGGAAAGGACGGCCACTCCGGGCGTCTCTCCCCGGGTGGTCTCGCCAAGGATCTGAACAATTTTTCTGTGGCGGCTTGCCCCACGCGACAGCAGCTTTCCGGAATGCACGTGGAGGATTTGTGCATGCGCCGGATCTGCGGGGCCGACAACGAGAGCAACGGCGCCCTCCGTCAGCACGGCCCCCCGCCGGGAACGTCCCGAGGGTGTGGTGAGACCCCATCGCCGATAACCCTCGCAGGTAATCCAATCCAGTTCCTCGGCGGCAACCACCAGGCACTGGTCGGCCTCCCCCGAGAAAATCAGATCCGCAGCGGTGGCGAGCGCACTCAAGCCGACGGTGGCATCGTTCACGAGAGTCAGCACCACTCCATCCAGACCGAGCATGGCCGCGATGTGGCTGGCCGGGGCATTGTAAACGGTTTCCGGAAAAAGGAGCGGACTGCCGGTTCCCCGCGCAAGGACATCCTTATAAAAACGGCGTGTGTAAGCCACCGAACCATCCGAAGTGGCATAGACCAGAGCCATTCTGCCGCCTGGCAGCACCCCGCTGTTCCGAACCGCATCCTCTGCCGCCGCGCAGGCAAAATAGGAAATTCCGGCGGACCTTCGCAAACGGGTGGCAACACGCTCGGGAACTTCCGGCAGTGGCGTCTTGTAAACTTCGACAGGTGCCGGACAATCCGGCCCCTGCAGGGTGGAAATTTCCGGCGGCTGGTTCTTCCGGATTCTGTCCCAGACAGTTTTCCAGTCGCGCCCCAGAGGCGTGACACATCCCGCGCCGAGAAGCGAGAGCCCCATGTTTTTCATGGTCCTTTTTCCAGGAGGATTGTGGCGTTCGAACCCCCGAAACCGAAGGAATTGGACAGGACCTTGCAGGGCCTGGCCTTCCGGGCGGTGTTTGCCACGATGTCCAAACCGGAATCCGATTCGCGGAGATTGATGTTTGGCGGCAAAAATCCCCCCTCCATCGCCAGGAGGCAAAAGGCCGCCTCGATGGCGCCTGCCGCACCCAGGGCATGACCGGTCATGCCTTTCGTGCTGCTGACGGGCACCTTGGGGCAGACCGCGCGGATGGCCGCCGCCTCGCTGGCGTCATTGTAGGGGGTGCCGGTACCGTGCGCATTGATGTAATCCACCTCGTCCGCGGACCAGCCGGCGCTTGCAAGGGCGCGTTCCATGGAAAGTCGGGGACCAATCCCCGAGGGATCGGGCTGGGTGAGATGGTGGTTGTCATTGGCAAACCCCCAGCCGGCCACCGAAGCGCGCACAACCTCCCCGGGAACCTCCCCGCCCGCTTCGATCAAAAAACAGGCCGCTCCCTCGCCCAGGACAAGGCCGGTTCGTGCGGAGTCAAACGGACGACACTTCTCGGCGGTTGAGGCGCGAAGGCTGTCAAATCCGGCAAAGACAAGCTCCGCCAGCGCATCGAACCCGACGACCAGCACGCGCTTCGCACGCCCCTTCTTCACGAGCCCGGCCCCGAGGCAAAGGGCGTTGGTTCCGGACGCGCAGGCGTTTGAGACCACTTGCAAGGGGGCGTCAAATCCGAAGCATTTCATCGCCTCGATCACGGGTTGCTGGGGCACATACCCGCGCACCAACCGGCGTGCTGTCCGCTGGCTCACGCCGCCGGGAAGTGTTCGAAAAAACGCTTCCCCGAAGTCCATGCCTCCGCTGGTCGTGCCGGCCACCACGATGTCCGGAACAAATCCGGGACGACCCGCCAATGCCTCCTGCATGGCCAAAAAAACCTGCCGGGCCGCCCGGGACCACCGAAGAGAGGCGAGGCAACCGTTTTTTTCGCAACGGACCTCGAAATCCGGCGGCAACTGACCGGCTGTGCGAGAGTGAAAGGCCTCGACGGGAAAGAGCCTGACCTCGGAAACCCCATCCTTCCCATCCCGCAATGCCGTCATCGTCGAGGGAACATCACCGCCGAGCGGGCTTAAGCATCCCAAGCCGGTAATGACTGGAGGGAAGGGCGTCGGCTCCCGCCGGGAAACAGGGCGATCAATATCCATTCGTGCGATCCGGCAGATTCGTTGAAGCTGGCGGTGGAGAGATGACAGCCGGTTCGGGCTGTGGAGATGCGGAGGCAGGAACCCCCTCCGGAGAGGGAGCGGGCGTCGGTGTTGGGGTGGGCGTTGGCCAGGGCTTCACCAGATTTGGCCAACTGTGAATGGGTGCCTTCACCCCCCCAAGTTCCTTGGCGAATTGCTCGCACTTTGCGCGCCAAGCCTCCAAATCGGGAGGGGCTCCCTGCTCCGCTGCCGTTCCAGGAAAAACAAGATAGGCCACTTTCAGATCGCTGGTGGCACCTGCGGCGGCTGAGGCTCGGGCGTTTAATTCCCGACAGAGGAGCAGGGAGGCTTCCCCCAGCTTAAACGAAGGACCTGCATCGCCAAGCACCGCCGGATACGCCCTGCCCCCGAAGAGCACGAGCGCGAAATCGCCAATGGCCGGGGAGAAAGGGTTTTCCTTGTCGCGCATCATGAACCCCGGCAGGACGATAAACGGATCGGTCTCCGACACCAGAAAGCTCCATTTCTTCATGTCAAAAATCCTCCGCTTGGCCAGAGCGATCCCCTCTTCGATTTCCTTTTTCCTCGTGGCATTGGCACCCGGCAACTCCGCCTTCAACGCGTTGAGACGGGCCTGTTCCACCGGAATAAACGGGTTTTCGCGTTCCGTTTGCTTCAGCCACCGATAACTGGTCTGGGGGAGGAAAAATTGGGAGGATCCGTCCACCGTGACATTTCGGTCACCATCCGAACCATCCACATTCACATCCATGTCGCCGACCGCCAGCAGGGCGCGACGCCCGGTCGTCGGATTCTGCATTTCGAGAATCGTCTCGCAGTCATACAAATTATGCCGCGCCAGCAACCCGTCCAAGCGCGACATCTCGCGTTCGATTTGCGCGAGTTTCAACGCATAAAGTTTCTCGTAAAACGGGGAAACATTGGCGCCGGCAAGCAGACTCCCAAAGTCCTCGAAGGCCCCGGGAAGCGAGGGCTCGTTTTTCAAAAAATCCTCCGTCGTCGTGCTGGGGCGCGGCAGGCGGGCCCGGACGGTGACCTCCACCTGATACGCCTGCAAATCCTTCCGGTCCTGCGAGGCCAGTTCGGGGCTTTGCTCGGCCACCAGCCTGGTTTGAAGCGCGAGTCCGTTAAAAAGTCTGGCGGTGGCGAGCGGCTTGCGCGGAAGGGAGGGGATGGGAGTTGGCGTCGGAACCGGCGTGGGAGTTGGGCTCGGGGCGGGTGTCGGCGTCGGAGGTGGAGGGGGCGGCGGCTGCGACGGACAGCCTACAAGCAGCAGACAGAACGCCAGGGAAAACAGCACCGCGGGAATCCGGAGTTTCAAACACCTGGGGATTCGCATGGAAAAATGGGCTCCGGCTCAGGCGTGCGCAATGAACGCCGAATACACATCCGACGGGATGTCCAGCATCTTGTATGTGCTGGAGGAGACGAACAACAGCGTCTGCTTGCCGCGTCCGAGAATGTGCCCGGCGGAGTCGAAAATCTCGTGTTCGAGCGTGGCGAATTTCCGGTTGTAGCCGGCCACGCGAATTTTAACGCTCACGGTCTCGAACTCGCGCGTCTCGCGCACAAATTTGTGCTCAAACGAACGGGTAAGGATGTAGTAGGGCGTGTTCTTCAGGTTGAATTTCGGCATCAGGCGGTTGAAGAAAAGTTCGCGCGTTTTGCCCACCCACATCGCATACATGCCAAAATAGACGTTGCCGACGGAATTGGTGTCCCCATACGTGGCGACAAACGAATGCACGAACCACTTGCCCTCGAAGTGTCCGCCCAGATTATGGGCAAACGCGGTGATCTCGGCGGCCGTGGGGATTACATGCGTGGCCGCGAGCGCCTCTCCCGGGGGATTTATCACTCCGCCGGCACTGCGATTTTCCTCGTCAACCGGCGCCTCCAGTTCCTCCTTGTCACTCAGGAATTCCTCCGAGGACCTCGGCTTGATCAACAGCCAGATCACATACCCCAACGGGAGCAGGGAACCAAGAATCTGGAAGAACGGGGAACGGAGAAAGTAGCCGTAGGAAAAGATCACCACGGCCAGACTTCCGATACAGAACATCTTGATCTGGGGGATCGCGTTGGCCCGGCTCACGAGATAGCAACGCACAATCGCGAGCAGGGAGTAGCCCACAAAAAACGTCGCATAGAAAATCATGAAAAACTCCAGTTCGAACCGGAGGAGCGCCCCCGCTAGCGCCACAAGCCCGCAGAGCACGAAGACCGGAATCGGGGAAGTGAGCAACTTGGTCGAAACGAGTGAAAAAATCGGATGGTTGCTCGTCTTCGCGTTGGATTGCAAAAACCAACGCAGGGCGACATACCCACTGTCGAGCGTGGTCAGCACGCACACCGACACAAAAATCCCGTAGGCCGCAAAGGTCAACGGCCCGGCCTGCGAAAAGAGATGCATCAGGATTCCCTCGCCATACGGATGTCCGGTAATCCCCGTCTGGATGAACTTCGCGGCCTCCCCCCAATTCAACGCCCAGGCGGTCATCAGTCCATGGAACATGAGGAGGAGGAAAAAGAGGATCGAACCGATCCAATAACCCGCCGCGATCGAAACCCTTTCCCGATGCATCTGGATCGCCCGCTGCCACTGTTGGAGGTCCAGCCAGGGCCCCACAAGGAATCCGATGATGATCGGCACGGCATAGCCCCAGTAGTTCCAGTCATTCGTGGGAAGTTTCGGGAAGGAGAGCGGCCCCGTCCCCTTCATCACCGCATGGATGATGAGGCAGGCAACCGCCGGTGCCAGCAGCAAAAAAAGAACCCCGTGGCTGAACTTGATCCGCTTGATGTCGAACTCCTCCCCAAAAAGGATGGCCGCCGCGAGCACCACCAACAGCGTCAGTGGCAGGTAGAGCAGCCAGGGCTCGAGCCCCAACGGTTGCCAGACATATCGCAAAAACGCAAAAATCGTCAGAGTGATCGCCAAAATCTGGTAGAGGAAAAAGACCAGCCGGAAGGGCCGCGACCAGGCGGCAAAGAACTGGGCCAGGGATTCCGAGCCCTGTTGTCTGCGCGCCAGATGATGTGTCACCAACCCAAAACACAACAGCCCAAGAAAATTTGGGATCGCAAATGTCAGAAGTCCGAAGACCCCGAATTGTGTGGTGAATTGGACGGAAAAAAACAATCCCAGCCCCCACATCCAGGACAGGGCGACCGAGTTTCCCCAGAGAATCGCCCCGAACCAACGGGGAAGATTTGACGTCGAAGTTGAGGCCATGCGTCCCCGGTTAATACCCTTTCCCCGCAGGCTTCGCAACCTTGGAAAATGCGGGTTCCGCCCGTTCAGAACGCCGCGCGGGATTTTTCCGCGCTGTGGGCAGGGAAATCGCGGCGGCCCTTTTCGCTTTTTGTTGCACGCGATTGAAGAGGGAAACCATGCAGCCTACAGGACTCGAACCTGTGACCCCCACCATGTCAAGGTGATGCTCTACCAACTGAGCTAAGGCTGCGGGAAAGGGTGGGGAGCCTAACGCAAAGGACTTCGGATGCAAAGAAAATTCCCGCCAGGCCCGAAATTTTCGATGGCGGATCCTTTGGCAGATTCGTTGAGGAGTCCTTCAAGGAAGGCATCAATTCGTCCTGTGTGGGAGGGCTTGTGTTTTCCTTGTGTGGTCGGCGGACCTGTCATAAATGAGCTTCGATGAAGCCCCTGCTCATCAGCATGTTTTTTCTGTGTGTTCTGCCTTTCTCCCGGGGCGAGGAGGGCCTGCGCGAACTTCCGGATCAGAGCATCTACGCGAAGGACGGATTATTTTTGAAGGTGGCACTCCTCGATGACCCCCAGGGCTTTATTTCCGCATGGCAGCGCGGCGGAAAAAGGCCCGGGCTTCATACCCGGACGGTTTTTCATCGCGGAGAAATCGTTTTTCCTGCGGTGATGTATTCGACCAATGCCCGGGATTCGGAAGGCAACGCGCACATCGAATACACGTTGCTCTTCCGGCGACCGGACGGTTCGATTTACGAGCACCTGCAAAATTTGACGGCGGTGAAAGGAACTCCCTCCAAGGAAGTGGCCTTATCCCAGGAGCGCGCCGGACTGAAAATCGAGGAAAAGGATCCGTTTGGTGAATACACGCTCAAAGTGACCCTTGCGGACAAGGTCAGGGATGTGACCGTGGAAATGCTTTTCACGTTTTCCGTTGTGGATCCGGATGCGAAGCCGGTTGAGTCACCGACACCCGGGGAGGGGCCGGATCCCGGGATCCTTCAGCGGCCGACCCCGCAACCGACAACGCGCATGCGACCCTTTTCGGGTGGGATGCGTTGAGATTTCCGAGCGCGGGGATGAGTCGCCCGGGTGCTACACGAGGGTTTCGCCGCGCAGATCCAGAACGCGACGAATCACCTCCTCGATGAGGTTGTTCGGACAACTGGCGCCGGCGGTCACCCCGATGGTTGCCGGGCGATCCAGGGGAAGCCAATCGGGGGATCGGGTTTCCGATTTGGTCTGCAGATCGAAGTGGCGGATCTCGCGGGGGGAGACGAGGCACCCGGCATTGCGCACGAACCATGTCGGATGATTTTTTTCGCCGATTTCGACAAGGTGGGTGGTGTTTGAGCTGTTGTATCCCCCAATGACGATCAGCAAATCGAGCGGCTCCTTCAGCAGATGGAAAAGCGCATCCTGCCGATCCTGAGTCGCACCGCAGATGGTGTCGAAATAGCGGAAGTTTTCGGTGCTGCCGGCGTCTCGTCGGGCAATCGCCTCGCGGAGAAGATTTTGGATGGCTTCGGTTTCGCTGCGGAGCATGGTCGTTTGGTTCGCCACGCCGATGCGCTTGAGATGGATCAGCGGATCGAATCCCGGACTTGTGGCCCCCTGAAAGGCCGCCAGAAACTCCTGCGCTTCGCCGCCGTTTACGAGAAATTCGCAAACCTGGCGGGTTTGTTCCATATCCCGCACGATGAGGTAGTGTCCCGTGCCCCCTGGGCCGAGGGCGCGGGAGGCGGTGGCGCGGGTTTCCTCATGCGAGGCTTTCCCGTGAATAATCGAAGTGACCTGCTCCGTGGCATTCTGCCGGACCCTTTTCCAGACGCTCATGACATCACCGCAAGTCGTGTCCACGACTTGGCACCCCCGGCTGCGGATGCGTTCAATGGTATGAACCTCCGCGCCGAATGCCGGAATAATCACCACATCGTCCGGCCCCAGAAGATTCTCCTCGGCGTCCGATGGCCGCGACGCAAGATGCCGGATTCCCAGAGCGGTCATCTGGGCGTTGACATCCGGGTTGTGAATGATTTCTCCCAGCAGAAAAATTCGGCGGCCTGCAAAAACCTTGCCCGCCGCGTAGGCCAGATCAATGGCGCGCTCGACCCCGTAGCAAAAGCCGAATTGCTTCGCGAGGCGAAGCGTGGTTTTTCCGACCCGGAGAAGCCCTCCCTGAGAGCGGAGCCTTTCCACAAGCTCGCTGTGATAATGGCTCTCCACCTGGGCCTGCACATGGGCCATCACGTCCGGAGTGCGGAGATTGACCCGAGCGGGCGAGGAGCCCTTCATGGCAGCATGGCTGCCGCCCCGGCCCGCTCAGGCAGCATCCGCAGTGCCCTGGACGGACTTTTTTGAAGGCGGCCGGGAGCAGGACGGGTGGCGGAAAGTTTCCTCTTCATTCCGGAATGTCAAAAGTCGAAAATGGCGGGTTTGTCAAATGGTGGTTGAAAAATAAGCGGGATTGCAGGCGGCAGTGGGACCGCTATTGTGCCCGGATGTATCAAGAGCATGATTTCCACTATGCGATGGAAAACACCCGTGTGGTCGTGAGTCCGCAGAGCGGAATTGAGACCTTTGGGACCACACGCTTTCATTTTTCTCTCGTCAGCGAGCTGCTGGACGAGGTGGATACCGTGCGCATCCGCAAGGGACGCCTCGAGGCGGAGCGCCCGCGCATTGTCTCCCCGCATCACTTCAGCAAGCTTTTGCTCGACGGGTTCGGTGAGAGTGCCAGGGAATATGCGGACTGGATCGAATCCAACGCGACGGCCTTCAAAATCCTGCGTTACGGATTTCAATTTCGTAAAACCGATCTCTCCGAACACGTGGTTCGCGAGCCCATGGAGCAGGCACTCGATCGCTTAAAGGGGACGATCAACAGCGGAGACGATCCCCTGGCCACGCTGATCGCCGGGGTTGATGACGCCTGGGAGGTCTGTCTGTTGAAATTTTCGATGGAGATGATCCAACGCTCGGCCGGGGGAAACGTGGAGGAATGGCAAAGGCGGGGGTTGATATGATTTCCGCATTTCCCTTTTCCCACCGCAGTGCATAGGATGCCCGGACATGATAGCCAGAGTTATTGTCATTCTGATCCTTGTGGTCGCCATTCTTGGGGGGACGGCGTATTTCGGCTACGAGCTTTACCTCAAGCCCCGGAAGCTTGATGTGGAGGAAAAAGCGCAGGGGGTCGTGGCGCCAACGCCCCCGCCGGATCCCAGCCTGGCGGCCTTCGAGGCCCTGAAGCCCACGCTGGAACTCAACACCCCCGAGGCGCAGGCCGCGCTCCAAACCTTTCTGGAAACCTATCCCGAATCCCCCATGGCATCCGCCGCAAGAGCCGCCCTCGGCCGGATCAACGCCGCCATGATCCTCTCGCCCTCGCCCTCGCCGGACAAGACCCTCTACGCAGTTGTCAAGGGGGACTCGCTCGTGAAGATCGCCTCAAAATTCAAGACCGGGGCGGAGTTGCTCTACGCCGTCAACAATCTTCAGACGATCAATTTGCGGATCGGGCAGGAACTGGCGATACCCAGGCTCGACACCTCGCTGGTGATTGACCGGGCGGCCAAGACCGTCACAATCCAGAATGCCGGGGCCTTTGTGCGCGAGTATCCGATCAAGTCCCTGAAGATTCCCCCGACTTCCGGCACTGTCCAGACCAAGGTGAGCGACAAACTTGCGATGAAGGGGGACACGCGCGTTGCCTTTGGGACAAAGGATTACGAGGGCAGCGAGCGTTTCGTGATGCTCAGCCTGCAGGGCGTGATGCTCCGGGGGGCGCCGGCTCCGGCGGCGGATGGCTCGGAGCCACCCCTCCCGCCCGGCATTGTCCTCGAACCTGCGGACGCTGCGGAAATTTTTCTCCTCACCACCCGGGGAACCCCGGTGACCATCAAGTGACGCGCCCATGAACATTCAACCGCTCGAATTTGAACAGCCCATTTTGGAACTCGAACAAAAGCTCAACGACCTGAAGCGGCGGCTTTCTGAGAGGAACATTGATCTCACTTCCGAGGTCGGGCAGATGCAAAAGAAGATCGAGGCGACGCGCCGGGAGATCTACACCAACCTCACGGCCTGGCAGCGCGTCCAGATCGCCCGCCACACCGCCCGTCCATTTTTTCTCGACTACATCCAGCAAGCGTTCACGGACTTCGTCGAACTCAAGGGAGACCGGCTCTTCGGAGACGATGCCTCCATGCCCTGCGGGCTTGCCAGAATTGGGGGCATCCGATGCGCGGTGATTGGCCAGCAAAAAGGCCGGGACGTGAAGGAAAATCTCCTTCGGAATTTCGGAAGTCCGCATCCCGAGGGCTACCGCAAGGCACTCCGCGTGATGCGGATCGCCGAGAAGTTTGGTTTTCCGGTTGTGACGTTGATCGACACGCCGGGCGCATATCCCGGGGTGGGAGCCGAGGAGCGGCATATTGCGGAAGCCATCGCGGTGAACATTCGCGAGATGATGGTTCTGCGAACTCCGGTTGTTGCGGTTGTCATTGGCGAAGGGGGTTCGGGTGGCGCCCTTGGCATCGGGGTGGCCGACCGCGTGCTCATGCTCGAAAATGCCTACTATTCGGTGATCAGTCCGGAAGGCTGCGCCGCGATCCTCTGGAAGCATCGCAAGCATGCTCCCGAGGCAGCGGAAGCCCTCAAGCTCGATGCCGCGGGTCTGCTCGAAATGGGACTCATTGACGGAATCGTCCCCGAGCCACTGGGGGGGGCTCACCGCGATCCCACCGTCGCTGCGGCGAATCTCCAGACGGCCGTTCTGGCCGCCCTGCGGGACATTCTGGAAATCCCTGTCGAGAAACTCCTCGCGCAACGCTACGACAAATTCCGCAAAATGGGCGTCTTCCAGGAATAGGGGATCCGGAGGCAGATGAAGATTATTGATCGCACGGTCGGGTTCGGGATCTTTCTCACCACGTTTTTTGGCGTGTTGGTTCTGAGCCTCATTCTGGTTCTGGGCAACATTTTCAAGGAACTCCTGGACATCCTGATCAACAACCCAGACGTGCCCATCACGACCGTGTTGGCCTTCATGGCGCTCGTGTTGCCATTTTCCCTGACCTTCACGATTCCCTGGGGATTTCTGACCGCTCTCCTGCTCGTGTTCGGGCGCATGTCCGCTGACAACGAGCTCATCGCCCTGAAGTCCAATGGGGTCAGCGTGCCGAGGATTTGTGTGCCCGCCTTCCTGCTGGCGATTGCGCTGACGCTGATTTGTTTCTGGATCAACATCGAAGTCGCGCCCCGGGCCGAACAGGCGATGACGCGGGCGGTCGTGGATATCGCCACCAGCAATCCGGCCTCCCTCTTCCGCGCGGACGAGGTTGTGGACAAGTTTCCCGACCGGCGCGTCTATGTGGGGAAAAAGGAGGGCAACCAACTTTTCAACATCATCGTTTTTGAACTGACCGAGGAATTCGTGCCGAAGCAGATGATCTATGCCAGGGAGGGCGTGTTGACCACCGATCCCAAGAATGGCTCGCGTCTCCTCCTCCGGCTTTTCAATGCCCGCTTTGAACAGCGCGATGACAAAGACCCGCGGGATGTCGCCAAGATTCGGCAGGGAATTGTCATGGAGGAGGGCGTGTTTCCGATCTCGCTCGAAAAATTTTTTGAGGAATTCCAAGGGAGTCGTCGTCTGAGTTCCTACACTCTGCCTGAGTTGACGGATCTGATGCTCAAGGGGGCTGGGGATCGGCAAACCGAGGTGGTTGTGGAGTTCAACAAGCGGTTTTCGGTCTCCCTGGCCTGCGCCGCCTTTGTGTTGATCGCGATTCCCTTTGGTATCACGGCCCACCGGAAGGAGACATCGGTTGGCTTTGGGCTCAGTCTGATCATCGCCTTCACGTATTTTTTCTTCATCATCATGGCGGACACCTTCCGCAACAATCCCGCAGCACATCCGGCGCTTCTGATCTGGGTGCCCAACGTCCTGTTCTTCTGTTTGGGATCGTATCTTTTTTACCGGTTGAGCAAGCGCTGACCTTCCCTTTCATGCGATTCTTCGTTCGTCTGATCTTCCTTCTTGTGGTCCTTGTGTTGTTGGCGATCGGTGGGGGGCTGGCCTGGTTCGGTTCCTGGCGAACGGAACGCATGGCCCACTTGAACTCGGCCTCTTCCATCGCGGAAACCTCCGCTGGGGATGTGGAATACTTGCAGGATGGCGAGGGCCCGCCCCTTTTGGTTTTTCACGGGGCACCGGGGGGTTGCGACCAGGCCCTGCTCCTTGGCAGCTCCCTTGCGGAGCAGGGCTTTCAGGTGATCGCGCCCTCGCGTCCGGGATATCTCCGCACTCCGTTGACTTCCGGATTGTCCCCGGAAAAACAGGCGGATGCCATGGCCGCATTGCTGGACAAGCTGGGGATTGAAAATGTGGCAGTTTTGGGATTTTCGATGGGCGCACCGGCGGCCGTGGAATTTTGTCGGCGCCATCCCCGGCGCGCGTGGGCCCTGGTGCTGATTTCTGCGGTTACGAAAAAGAGCCCGCCCCCTCCGGCAGATCCTCCGATGCCCGCAATTTTGAATCAACGGCTCACCGGGGACATCGGCTCGTGGTTTCTTGTTCACACCGCCGAGCGGGATCCCTCGAAGGCCCTGGGATGGTGTTTTGACCTGGCGCAGACGGGAAGCGAGACGGATCGAGCGAAATGGATCCTTTCGGTCCTTGGAAATCCCGGCCAACTTTCCTGGTTCCGCGATTTTGTCGGCACCTTCGCGCCGATCGCCCCCCGGGAGAGCGGATTAAAAAATGATCTCCTGCAATTGCGGGCGCTGCCCGAGTTGCCGTTTGACAAACTGACGGTGCCGATCCTGCTTGTTCAGGGTGCCGAGGATTCCTTTGTGCCGCCCGCAGAGATCGAGGTGGTAAAAAAGAAGGGGCCTGCCGCGGAACTGCTTGTTGTCCCCAACACGGGGCATGTGCCGGAACTCGGGCCGGAGAGTGACGGGATTTTCAATAAAGTCCGTGAGTTTCTGGATCGTTTTCATGGAGGCCAGAGCCTTCCTTGAACACCTCCAGAGATTTTCTGCACCTTGAAACACTCCGGGCGTCTGCCTGCGGGAAGAGGGTGTTAATTTTTGGGAAAGGGGTTTCCCTGGCGGCTTTTGAACAGTAATTTTCCGCCCATGCCCGACCAGCGATTGTCACGAGATGCGCGAATCCGGATACCTGCCGCGTTGGTGCTTGGATTGATTGTGCTCGTTTTAGGGCTTCTGGGCTTCGGGCATTATCTGGTGGAGAGCAGACAGATCGCCCGGGAAAAGCACCGGATGCTTGGTGCCATCGGCGAACTCACGACCAGGCAAATCCAGCAATGGTGTGAGGCGCGGGTTCGTGAAGCCGACCGCTCGGCAAAAAGCGTCCGCATTCTCGAAATTGTCGAAGGTCTCATGAAGACTCCGGGCAACAAGGATCTCCTGGAACAGCTGAGAGAGCGGATGAAAAGCGAAATGCGCGGCGGGGAATATGTGGATGTCCTGATTTTTGATCGCGATCTCCGATTGCTGGCCTCCGTCGGGAACGCCGAGGCACCGGTGAGCGAGACCACAAAGCAAGCTGTCCAGGCGGCAGCTTCCACTTCCAAGACAGGCGTCCTCTCCGGTCTGTTTCTCTCGCCAGAGGACGAGGTCCAGATCGACACGGCATCGGCCGTGCGCGATGAAAGCGGGGTGCTTCTGGCGGTGTTGGTTCTCCGAAGCCGGGCGGATGTGCATTTTCCTTCGAGCATCCGAAGCGTGCCGGAAGCCGATCCGACGACGGAGGTGTATCTGGTCGAGCGCGACGGGGAGGAGGCCCTCTACCTGACCGGATTGCGTTCGCAGGAAGGTGCCACCCTTCGGTTGCGAGTGCCGCTGACGCTCACGGCACTGCCGGCCGTGCAGGCGGTTCTCGGCCGACGCGGGTTTTTCGAGGGAGTCGATTATCGCGGGGAAAAGGTGCTGAGCGATTTGCGACAGGTTCCCGACTCTTCGTGGTGGCTTGTGGTGAAGCTGGATGCCGGGCAGGTGCTGGCGGAGGCGAGGAGCCGGGCGGTCACATTCACGCTTGTTGTCGGGCTGCTCCTCCTGGTGACGGCAAGCTCGCTGGCGTATCTCTTTCTGCGCCGACAGCTCCGACTTTCCCGGAAACTCCTTCAGGCGGAAATTCAGAAGCGCGAAGCCGAAAAATTGGAAGTCCAGGTGGCGCGACTTTCCCGTCTCCATGCGGCATTGAGTTATTGCAACCTGGCCATTGTGCATTCTTCCACCGCCGAGGAGTTGTTGCCGAAAATCTGTCACAATGTGGTCAGCTACGGGGGGTTGAAAATGGTTTGGATCAGTATGCTGGACAAGGCAACCGGCCTGGTCCATCCCGTGGCCGCTTCCGGCGACGGGATTGCCTATTTGGAGAACATTGAGATTTCAACGAATCCGGATCTGGCGATCGGGTGCGGCCCCGTCGGCACGGCGATTCGCGAGGGACGCGAGGTCTGGATCACGGATTTCCAAAACGATCCCAAGACGCTCCCCTGGCGGGAGCGGGCCGCCGCCTTCGGGTGGAAGTCCTGCGCGGTAATCCCCCTCTACAAGGCGGAGGAGACGGTGGGTTCGCTCAACATTTACAGCGATCAATACGATGCCTTTGGAGAAGAGGAGCGCAAGTTGGCGGTGCAGCTTGCCGCAGATCTCAGCTTTGCCCTGGACCGCTTCGTGCGCGAGGACGAACGACAAACCCTTCGGACGGCTGTCGAGCAGTCCGCCAGCGCGATTGTCATCACCAGTCTTTCCGGAGCCATCGAATATGTGAATCCCGCCTTTGAGAGAATTTCCGGCTATACGAGCGAGGAGGTGATTGGTCAGAATCCCCGCGTTCTGAAATCCGGGAAGCAACCCGAATCCTTTTACCAGGTGCTTTGGAAAACGATCACATCCGGAAGAACCTGGAGGGGCCAGTTTCAGAACAAGCGCAAGGACGGCACGCTCTACTGGGAACGGGCAACGATTTCTCCGGTCCATAATGAGGGAGGAGAGATTGCCCACTTTATCGCGATCAAGGAAGATATCTCCCACCAGAAATCCTTGGAGGCGGATTTGCGCTCCGCGCTCGACCGGGCCGAGGCAAGCAACCGGGCGAAGGGCGAATTTCTTGCCGTGATGAGCCATGAACTCCGCACACCGCTCAATGGGATTCTCGGCTATGCGGAACTTCTCTCCTACACCTTTCTCAATGACGAGCAGAGGGAATTTACGCAAACCATCCGCACGAGCGGGGAGCACCTCCTGCAGATCGTCAACGACATCCTGGATTTCTCGAGCATCGAGAGGGAGGCCTTGCGATTGGAGGTCGAGTCGGTTCTTGTTTCGGAACTCCTCGAAACATCCTGTCTTCCGATCAGGAAAACAGCCGCCGACAAGGGGATTGCCTTTCATTGCGTTGCGGCACCGGAAGTGCCGGAGCGGATCAACGGAGATGCCCAGAGGATCCGGCAGGTGCTTATCAATCTCCTCGGCAATGCGGTCAAGTTCACTTCCCAAGGATCTGTGTGTCTTCGAGTGAGCGTCGGCACTGGGGAGGGGCGGCCGTTCACGGAGTTTTCCGTTGAGGATACGGGCATTGGAATGTCCCCGGAGACGATGGCCCGCTTGTTCCAGCCCTTCGTGCAGGGAGACTCGACCTTGAGCCGTACGTATGCGGGCACGGGACTCGGGTTGGCGATTTCGCAGCGTATCGCAAAAGCCATGGGAGGCGGGATCCGTGTGACTTCCATTCCGGGTCAGGGCAGCACCTTTATTTTTCGACTTCCCTGCGATCTTTAGGAAACGGTTTTTTCGATCACCTGAAATAAATTATTCCCTTGCACGGGCTTCGTGAGTTTGTCAGCTTACTGGCGGCAACGCAGCCGATTTTCTCCGCGCAAATTGCTGGGAGTAAATAAATTGCCTCGTGGTGTAACGGTAGCACTGCAGATTCTGGATCTGTGTGTCATGGTTCGAATCCATGCGAGGCAGCCAACTTTTTAAGCGAAAATTTTTCTTTCTATGAACGCTCGGGCGTTCGTCAGAGTTGCGGGGATATTTGGTTTTGCAAAGGCCATCCCTTGGGGGTATGACTCGGCACGCGGGTTTGGAATCCGCAGAAAACCCACAGATCGTATGATTCGCCTTCCCACCCACTTGATTCTTCTTGCTGCGCTCGCAGTTTTGTCCGTCGGTTGCGCCTCTGGTCCGCAGGGAAATCCAGCCATCACGGCGGCGGCCACTTCCCGGGGAGTGGATCCGGGGACGGTTCAAAAGATGAACAACGCCCAGGCACTGAACTACGCCGACATTGGGAACCTTGTGAGGAAAGGTGTGCCTTCCCAGACCATCGTGGATTACCTCAACAGCACGCGAAAAGTTTACAGCTTTTCGCAGGCGCAACTGACGCAACTGAAATCCGCGGGAGCCACCCCGCAACTTTTGAACTACCTCACGGACACCCAGGGGTTTTACGGAAACCATTCGTCGCGTCAGAGGGTTCGGGGCGCAAGGACGAAGGGACAATATGGAAACGGTCTTCGCAACCAGGCAGAGCAGCCTTTTGGCTACAACCAGCCAGAGGTGGACGACTGGTATGACTCCGGATATGAAGAGTCCCTTTACAGTCCGTTTTCCTACAACAACTGAGTGATGCCCGGCGGGGTGCATCGTCGGCGAAAGCCGCCCGCCCGACTTCCTTCGGCGGAGTTGATAAGGGTTGTCGGCAGGATTTTGGGTGCCGAGGTGGAAAAACATCCGAATCCCAGGGAAATCGATCACCTCTGGATTCGGATTCAGGCAGACGGCGAGGTCGTTCTTTCCATCAATACGTCCTCCAAGAGGAACCGACTGGCGGGGTTCGACGCAAGAATTCGTGTGGGAGTGATTCGCGGGGAGTGGGAGGTTCTCCCGCCGAGTGGCACCTGGGTTTGTGCCTCTAACGATTATGCGGAATTGGAAAGCCAAACGAATGTCTTCTTCGAGCACTACGAACGTGAGCCGCTGGAAAATCTTCTTCTGGATCGCTGTCGGAGAGCCTGCCTTGTGGAAGTTTGGGGGGCACCCTTCCGACGGCAGGTGTCGGGCGTTCACCAGATCCACTGTCGGTGGGCGAGCTGTGCGGTGCCGGAGAGCCTTCACGGACGCGATGGCGCGGTGAAATTCTATTTTCAAGCCGGACAGGTAACCGAACACTTTCTGTTCAAGTTTTGTGGCCAGCCGTGAGTGTCCATCCTCCGATTAACCGGCAACGGCTGCCATTTTTTGGACTTCTGCTTGCTGCTGTCGCAGGCATCCTGATTGCTGATTTCACGGACTGGCCATCGTTGGGTTTCCTGATTCCCGCGATCCTCCTGGCAATGGCGGGGGTTGTGTTGGTGCGGGGACCCTGGATTTTCCTGTCCGTGGCCTGCGCCTTTGCCTGTGTGCATGTCTGGCAGACGAGGGAATCCCCGTCGCAACGTCTTGCCGACAGTGTCGGCGACGAAAAAATCCTGGCGATGGCCAAGGGGCGGGTGGTCACGGATCCGGTTCCCTATGGGGCAATGCACGAGCGGTTCACGCTGGCGGTGGAGGAGATCGGATGGGAGGGGAGAACGCTTTTCCCCTCCGCGCGCGTGGCTGTCATTGCGCCGATCCCCGCACCGGCCCAGGGCGACTTGGTGTCGTTAACCGGCAGCCTGCAGGAAATCGCCGGGCCGCGGAATCCGGGGGAGTTCGACGCCCGCGCTTGGATGGCCCGAAGCGGCATCTTCAACCAGATCGAGGTGGCCGCCGCAGAGGATATGAGCATCCTTCGCAAGGCCTCCGGGTATTCCCTGATCCGCCTGGCCAACCGCTCCCGGGAGTGGATGGAAAAAACGCTGAGACTGGGAATCTCGGAGGATCCCGTTGTTTGCGATTTTCTCGCCGGCATGGTGCTTGGCGTGACGGCGTCAATCCCCGACTCTCTTCAACAGGAATTTCGGAACACGGGCACCTTCCACCTTTTCTCAGTGAGTGGATTGCATGTCGGAATGATCGCCCTGATTCTCTGGCAGGCACTCAAGATGGCCGGGGTCAGCCGACCGTGGGCAGTGGCGTTGATCATTCCCAGTCTGTTCTTTTATGCCCTGCTGACCGGTTGGAAGCCGTCCAGTCTGAGGTCGGCGACCATGTCGGCGATCTTTTTGATCGGCCTGACCGCCTCACAACGGCCGGTTCCAATCAACTCGCTCGGCGCGGCGGCTTTTTTCATCCTGGTGCAATGGACGAACGAAATTTTCAATCCGGGCTTTCAACTGTCCTTTCTGGTGGTGGCCGCGATTTTGTTACTGGCACTGCCCCTTCACGATGGGATCCGGAGGCACGTGCATCCGGATCCTTTCGTGCCGCGCCGCCTGTGGACGTGGTGCCAGAAACAGTCGGCGGGATTGGTGGAAGGGCTCGGCGGACTCGTTGCCGTCTCGGTGGCCGCGTGGATCGGCTCCCTCCCGCTGACGCTCTACTATTTCCATCTGATTTCCTTCTCGGCCCTGCCGGCCAATCTGCTCGTCGTGCCGCTGGCGTTCCTCATCATGGTGACCGCTGTGCTGGCACTGTTTGGCGGAATTTTCAGCGTGACGGTGGCCGCGATTTTCAACAATGCGAACTGGCTGTTTTCCCAGATTCTTCTCTGGGTCATCCACCTGATGTCCTGTCTGCCCTATTCGTTTGTTTATGTCGGCAGACCGGCACCGGCACCGGTGGTCGTCACAGTGTTCGATTTCGGAGCCGGAGGAGGAGCGGCGATTGAATCCGACGGCGCGATCTGGCTGCTGGACTGCGGGCCCAAGTGGCAACTGGACCGTGTGATTCTGCCGTGGCTGCGCAGCCGGGGAAAATCCGCTCCCGAAGGGTTGATTCTGACCCATGGCGACGCGCGGCATATCGGCGCGGCCGAAGAGTTGATCACAGACAACCGCCCCGGAATCATTGTCGAATCCATGCTCGATGACCGTTCGTCGCAACGTCAACGCATCAAACAAACGATGGAAGAACTCGGAATTCCGAAATCGTTGCACCGCGCGGGAGATCTTCTCCGCCTCTCGGATTCCGCCACCCTGAAAATTCTGTATCCCCCCACGGGAATTCTACGGAATGTGGCCGACGACAAGGCGCTCGTTGTGAAGTTGGATGCCGGGAGTGCGAGCATTCTTTTTCTTTCCGACACCGGGGAGTCGGTCTGGGAGTGGTTGCGAGCCAACGCGGCTCCCGAATTGTCGGCGGACGTGATCGTCAAGGGAACTCCCCGGTCGGGAATTCCGCTGGACTTGGAGTTCATTGATGCGGTGAAACCCACGTTGATCATCTCCACCGCCGCCCATTTTCCCGAGAGTGAGCGCATGGATGTCGCTTGGTTGGAGCATGTTGGGAAGCGGGGAATCCGGGTCTTTCGTCAGGATGTCACGGGTGCCGTGCGAATCGAAATCCAACCCTCCGGATTTCAGGCATCCGGATTTTATAATGGGGAACAATTCCCGGAGTCTGAGTAAGGAGGCACTCGTTCCCGGATGATATCAGCCCTCTGAAAAGTCTGTCGCGTTCCGTTTGCTCCAGATCACCATTGGATGACCGAGCTTGCGTAGGTCAAGCCTCCGCCGAAAACGACCAGGAGGATGTAGTCACCCACCTGAAACCTTCCCGTGCGGTTCGCTTCATCCAGGGCGATGGCCACAGCGGCGGCGGAGGTGTTGCCGTAGCGGTCGAGGTTGATGTGAAATTTGTTCATTGGCACATGGAGCCGGGAGGCCATCGCCTCGATGATTCGGATGTTTGCCTGGTGGGGGATGATGCACTTGAGGTCATCGGTTGTGAGTCCGCTTTGTTCGAGAGCCGTTTGGGCCGCCTTCATCATGGACGTGACCGCCTGCTTGAATGTTTCACGACCATTCATATGGAGGGTGTTGAGTTTCAGATCCACATTTTCCCGGGTGATCGGCTGGGCGCAACCTCCACCCGGCATGTGCAGGATGTCCCCGTAATTCCCATCGCTGCCCATGTAGGTGGTGATGACGCCATGAGACCCCTCACGATTGCGAAGGATGGCGGCTCCCGCCCCGTCGCCGAAGAGAACACAGGTGTTGCGATCCTGCCAGTTGACGATCGAACTGAGCTTGTCCGCGCCAATCACCAACACCGTGCTGTAGGTGTGGTTGGCGATGAACTGCTGGGCGATTTCCACGCCATAAAGGAATCCGGAACAGGCGGCATTCAAATCGAAGCAGGCGGCATTTTTTGCGCCGATCAACCTCTGGACATGACAGGCCGTGGAGGGAAAAAATGTGTCGGGGGTAATCGTTGCGACCAGAATGAGCTCGATCTCCTCCACGGTGATCCCGGCATTTTCCATCGCCTGCTTTGCGGCCTCTGCGGCGAGATGGCTGGTGAACTCGTCTTCCTTCGCAATCCGGCGCTCGCGGATCCCGGTGCGCTCGATGATCCACTGGTCATTGGTGTCCACGATGGCTTCGAGATCGGCATTCGAGAGAATGCGTTCCGGGACATAACTGCCGGTGCCGATGATCGAGACCGAGCGATTAAACTGGGGCGTTTTGACCGTTGGAGACTTTTTCATGATGTGCTTGGATCGCTTCGACGATGCGCTGATTGACCTGTTGATTGATGGCGGTGCGGGCCACCCGGATGGCATTGCGGAGGGCTCTCGACGAGGAATTGCCGTGGGCTTTGATGCAGATGCCATTGACGCCGAGCAGTGGGGTTCCACCGTATTCGTCCGTGCTCGTCCGGTTTTTTATGGAATGAAAAGCGCTCCAGCAAAGAACCGCTCCCAGGAGCCGGATGGGATTTTTCTTCAATTCCTCACGCAGCCATCCGAAAACCGACTTGGCCAGCCCCTCGATGGTTTTCAGGACGATGTTGCCGACAAATCCGTCGCAGACCACGACCTCAACGGGCTTGCGAAAGATCGAGTGCCCTTCCACGTTGCCGGCAAAATTGATCGGAGCGGCGGAGAGGAGACCGTGACATTGTTTTGTGAATTCGGTTCCCTTGGAAGCTTCCGTGCCAATATTGAAAAGTCCGACCTTGGGATCCTTACAACCCAGGATTTCGCGGTAATAGATCGAGCCCATGACAGCGAAGCCGACAATGTGCTCTGGTGCGGGATCGATATTTGCACCGCCGTCGATTAAAAGGAAGACGCCGCCATCAGATGGGATGAACACGGCAAGCCCCGCCCGGTCAATGCCTGGCAGGGTTCGGAGTTTGATGGTTGCCGCAGCGACAAGCGCGCCCGTATGTCCGGCCGAAACAACCGCGTCGGCACCGCCGGTCTTTAGCAGATCAATGGCCCGGCTGATCGAGGAATCCTTTTTTTTCCTGACGCTGTCGAGCCCGCTGTCGTTCATGCCCACAACCTGCGAGGTGTGGTGGACGGAGATTCTGTCCGTCAGCCCCTTTGTGTCGTGCCGCAGAAGCTCTGCTTGGATTTTCGACTCGTCGCCGACAAAAACGATGGAGACATCGGGAAAGTCCCGCAGTGCAGCGATGGCCCCTTCCACAGGATTCCCCGGAGCAAAATCCCCGCCCATCGCATCAAGGGCAATATTCATGCGGGAGAAACCCGGCTGCCCGCCGGACTATTCGGCACCGATCGTCAAGACCTGCCGTTTGTTGTAATATCCGCAGGATGGGCAGGCAACATGCGAAAGGACGCCGGCACCGCATTGCGGACATTTGCCAAGTTTCGGTGCGCGCCAGCGGTTTGCCGCCTTGCGGGTGCGCAGGCGCATCTTAGAGGTTTTGCGTTTGGGAACTCCCATAAATATCTTATTTTTAGTTTTTTAGCTTGTCCAGTGCCTCCCATGCCGACGCACCCGTTTCCAACGGATGCTGACTGGTGCGCGGGGCACCGGCTGGGCACGCTGCTCCCGAATCGCATCGCGGATGCGGAGGCAAGAGGAGATGAATATCCTCACGAACGAACGGGGTCAAGTCTATCTGTTCGTGTCCGGTGAGTTCAGTTTGAAGGGAGAACGGATCGGCGACGATGTCGAGTTCCAGGTCATTCAGGCAGGCGACGCATTGCATGCGAACCCGAACCGAGACGCGACCGGTGGCAAAGAGTCCCCCCTCGCTGAGTCCGACATCCAGTGAATAGGAGAGCGGGGAAATCGGTGTCGCGCCTGCTTCCTGCAAATCCAGGGGGGCGGCCTCTTCCTCTCCCTCGATGTGAAGGGTCTCTCCCTGGGGGATCTGGCGAATGTGAACTTTCATGAATCCTTTCCATTCGGTAGCATCGCTTTCCCAAAGGGTCAACGACCTCCTCGGCTTCAATAAGACCCCCGGAGATACGGAGCGACTTCCGCGACGTAAAACTGCCGCAACTTTTCGTGAAGTTCGGGAGGCAACGACGGCAACTCGGAGGCCTGAAGATTCGATGTGGCATGGATCGGCTTGCTGGATCCTGGAATCACCACCGAGACGGCTGGGTGATCCAGCGTGAAGCGCAGGGCCATTTGCGAAAGGGGCATGCCCTGAGGGAGCATCGCCTGCAACTTCCCAACAAGCTCCAGCCCGCGATCAAGCGGCAATCCACAGAATGTGACGGAATCATTCGAGGATGGGGGGCCCGCAAACGGACTGCCGGTGTAGCCGGAAGGGACCGGGGGGGGGCCGGCAAGATGCCCGCTGAGAAGGCCGTCCGCGAGAGGAAGGCGGACAATGATGGCGATGCCCTTTTCCCGGGCAAGGGGAAGGATTTCCTCCTCCGGTTTCTGCCGAAAGATGTTATAGATCATCTGCAGAGACCGAAGCCCCGGCTGTTCGAGACAGATCCGGGCCTCCCCGATCGTTTCCACACTGGCCCCAAATTCCCGGATTTTTCCCTGTTCCTTCAAGCGTCGCAGCCAGTCAAAAATTTCCCCCTGCCGGAGCACCTCTTCGGGCACGCAATGCAACTGGGTCAGGTGGAGCGCAGGGATCCCCAGCCGCTTGAGCGAGGCCTCCGTGGCCGTGCGAATGGCATCCCAGGTGTAGCCGGAAGGATAGATCCCCCCAGCCCGGCCGACTTTTGTCGCAACCAGAAGATCCTCTTTTCTTTCCTTGAGAAAATGCCCCAACACTTCCTCACTCCGGCCGTTTCCATAGACGTCCGCCGTGTCGAAAAAGCGGATTCCCGAGTCCGCAGCGGCAATGAGGAGACTGCGCGCACGCAGGTCACTCAGGCCACTCCAGTCCGTGCCGCCAAGTTGCCAGCACCCCAGGCCGATTTCAGAAACCGAGCGACCGGTCTTCCCAAATTCCCGAGCGTTCATAGCCAAGAAAGAATGGAACCGATCGCCCGGAACTTCAAGAGCAGATAAGGGGTCAGTCCCATAAGTTATAATTTCTCGTTGTCACGGATCAAATTTCGCACCCTACTGGGATGGCCCATGACGAGGTGCTGCGC
>JACSRU010000092.1 GCA_014879575.1 Chthoniobacterales bacterium
CGAAAGCAGCGCTTTGCTAAAGCGCCGTAGTCCAAAAGGCTACCGAGGGTTCGAATCCCTCCCTCACCGTATTTGCCACCCCGCGACAGACTGCACCATTTCGAGGCTAGCTTAAAAACTCCCCGCTGCCAGGCCCGCCTGCTTTCCATTCTTGATTCCCCGCTGAATCGCCGCGCGGATCAAATCCATGCGCAGCGGTTTGGTCAGGAACTCATCCATTCCCGCCTCCAGACATCTCTCCCTGTTCTCCGCGAAGGCATCCGCTGTGAGGGCGACAATGTAGGTTCGATGTCCGTCCGGACTTTCCGCCTCATGCTTTCGAATGAGCCGGGTGGACTCCAGTCCGTCGCAGACCGGCATGAGCACATCCATGAAGATCACGTCGAAAGGGGCCTCCTGCACGCGTTCAAAAGCCTGCTGGCCATGCACCGCAGTCGTTGCCTCACATCCCAACCTGCGAAGAATTCCGGTCATCAGCCGGAGGTTTGTCTGGACATCATCCACCGCAAGAACCCGCAGTCCGGTCATATCGGCCGACGCCTCCGTCTCCCTTGACGGGTCGAGGGCGGAAGTTTTCTCGCTCCGATAGGCGGGAATCCGGAAGTTAAAGGTGGTGCCCCTCCCGGGGGCGTTCCTGACGGAGATTTCCCCACCCATCGCCTCGACAAGTTTTTTGCAAATCGCCAAGCCCAGGCCCGACCCCCCGAAGCGACGGTGGATCGAGGAGTCCGCCTGACTGAAGACCTCGAAAATCCTTTCCTGTTCCTCGGTGGGAATTCCGATGCCGGTATCCGAGACCTCGCATTCCAGGAGCAATCGTCCGCCGGGCGTGCTGGCGGCGTCCATTCGAACCGTGACGCCCCCTTCGGAGGTAAACTTGATGGCATTCCCGATCAGGTTGAAAAAAATCTGCCGGATTCTTTTGGGGTCGGCGAGCACCTCTTCCGGCACAGTCGGCCCAACCCGGGATTCCATCGTCAGTCCCTTGGCCTTGAGCGCGGGATCGAAGGATGCGAGCACTTCCTGCAAGCTCGCACGCAGAGAACAGGGCAACATTTCCACATCCATCCTGCCGGATTCGATCTTCGAAAGGTCCAGGATGTCACTGATCAGACCGAGCAGGGAATTTCCACAATTGCGGATTGTTGACACCAACTCCTTCTGATGGCCGGAGAGGCTTTCCTCGAGCAGAAGATCTGTGAAGCCAATGACCCCGTTCAGCGGCGTCCGGATTTCGTGACTCATCATGGCCAGGAATGCGGATTTTGCGGCGTTTGCCTGTTCGGAAGCCTCAACGGCTTTCTGAGCGTCCTCCATGAGGCTCAAAGCCACCCTTCGGCTCATGGTGAGTTCCTCGGTGCGCGCCGCCATCGACTCTTCCATCTTGCGACGGATCATTGCGCTCCCCAGGCCCGCCGCGGCGGCACGCAGGGAGTCGAGTTCCTCGTGGCTCCACATCCGCTCGGTTCGGCAATCATCCAATCCAATGAAACCGATAAACTCCCCGTGCGAATGCACAGGCATGAGGATCATTGAGAGAATCCCCTGGGCCTCGAGAATCTCACGCAGGGGGGAGGTGGAATTGCGGGTGAGGATGGGAACCGTGCTTCCCTCCAGGAAAAGCGGCAGAATGTCCGGCAGGAACTCTTCGTAGCGCATGTTTTGGAGGGCGGGATTGTGAAGCTCGCGCGAAATCCCCTCCCGCACCCACTCGCACCTCTGGCTGCAGGCCATCGGAAAGGCTCCGGCAACATTCTCGAAAAAATAGGCCCGATCCACACCCACCGCCGTACCCAGACACTCCAAAAAATCGGTGGTCGCAGACAAAAAGCTCCCCGGCTCCAGGAGGATCGTCAGCGCATCCGCGACAGCTCGCAGCAAAACATGTGGTTCGTTGTCAGGCTTCATCATTCAAGGAATCCACTTTGTATCCCGGAGGAAGTCCCAACCGCGACCGGAGGACGTTCACCTCCGACTTCATTTCGAGAACGCGGTTCTCGCGGCCGATCATGGCATGGTTGAAGCGTTCAAGTTCCTCGATGCTCGCCTTGAGTTCCTGTTCCACGCGCTTGCGACGGCCGATTTCCTCAAAGGTTACGACAAAGCCGTCCGCCCAGGGTTGTGCGGAAACGTGGAACCAGCTCCTGATCTCTTCCTGCGGAAGATAAGATTCGAACTTTTCACCGGTTCGGGATTCGACAACACGCACATACCGCTCGAACATCCCCTCGGAGAAGTTTCCCGGAAAGAGTCCCAGAAAACACTTCCCCAGCAGGCTTTGGGACTTCCGGTTCATCATGCCCTCGGCGGACTTGTTCGCCAGCACAAGGACGAAATCTGAAATGGCGCCCTTCTCGTTTCTGAGACTGCGGAAGGCCATGATTCCCTCGGACGCGCTGTCGAGCACGCTCAGGAAAAGGGTGTTTTGGTTCTCCGACTCCAAGCGCTGGCGTCGCAGGGAATCCAAAAGCCGGTTTGCAGAACCCGCGAGACGTCCGAACTCGTCGGTTGAAACCTCCCGGAGGCGCGTGGAGGAATCCTTCCCTTCCACCAGCGACTGGAACTCCTTGTTCATGCGGCTGATTCTTCTGATGAACAAATGCTCGATGACGAGGCAGCAAAGGGCACCAAGAACCACGGCGCCGAGAAGCGAGCCCCAGATCAGTTTATTTCGAAGTTCAACCGCCCCGGAATACAGTCTCGAGGGAAAAACCAGCCGCAATCCCGCCGGAGAAAAACCGGATGCACTATCGAACTGAATGTCTGCCAGGAGAGCGACGGAGGAATCTTTGGCATGACGATTATCCGAAAGAAAAACCCTGCAGATTCCCAGCGCATCGGTCGTGAGGGATTTTCCCTCGTTCCCCAAGCCGCTTCGCTGTCCGTTGATCGTGATCGGCGTGATTTCCACGCCGACCTGCCGCCGGATTTCCTCGAACCAGGATTTCCCGATGTCGAGCCCGTAAGCCAGCCAGCCCGGTGAGGGGCCCGACCCATCGGCGCGGGTCACCGGACGGGCGGATAAAAGAAGGATCCCCTCCGGCGTCGGCAGGATGACGGAGCCCATTTTCCCCTCAAGGAGCAATCCGTTGCGCCGGGCTTCGTCTGTTTGAAAATAATCCGGCAGATGCTGAGGGTCCGGCTCTTGCGAGGACAGAAGCATCCATGCGAAGGGATTTTTCTGTCGGTCAAAGAGGGCAAAGAAATCCTGGCCGGAGGAAGCCACCTGGGGAATGGGGGCGCGGTCGAGGACGCCCTTCCGGGTTCCTTTGAGGAATGTAAACGCCTCGTCCCGGACGGCGGCCGCGAGAACCTTGTCCTGCTGTTGGCGGGCGGCTTGGTTGAGCCGGCTGATCACGCTCTCCACGATGTCTTTTGCGAACTCATTTTGAGTGTTGCGCATGGACTGCGCGAAAACGACTTCAATAAGCGCAAGCAACACGGCGGTCACCACCAGAGCCACCCCCCCCACAAAGACAAACGCCTTCACGCGCAGGGAGATTCCGCGCGGCGAAAATCGACGTGGAAAGAGGCGGGGCATGGAGAGAGGCCTATTGCGCCAGGAGAGAGAGAATCGCCTTCTGCGTGTGGAGACGATTCTCCGCCTGTCGAAAGATCGTTTCGGCGTTGGCCTCGAAGGTTTCGGAATCAATCTCCTTCCCCCGGTAGGCCGGAAGGCAATGCATGATCAGGGCTTCCGGAGCCAGTTTGGAGAGTTCTCCGTTGATCTGATACCCCTGAAGCTGCGCGATGCGGTTGGCGGATTCCTGTTCCTTGCCCATGCTCACCCAGACGTCGGTGTAGAGCACCGATGCGCCCTCGGCGGCGACACGAAGATCCGGGGTGACCAGGATTCTCCCTCCGGCTTTCTCCAGCAGGGAGCGGGCCGGTTGAAATTCCGGAGGAGCCGCAATGCGGAGCTCAAATCCCAGAACCGCAGCCGCCCAGATCCAGGATCGCGCCACGTTGCAGTCCCCGTCGCCGATAAACGCCAGGCACAGGCCCTCCAGCGACCCGCGACTCTCGATAATCGTGAACAAATCCGAGAGAATCTGGCAGGGATGCTCCTCGTCCGTGAGGGCATTGATCGTCGGTATCCCGCTGAAGGACGCAAAGTCCTCGACATCCTGCTGGGCAAATGTCCGGACGACGGCTCCGTGAATCATCCGCCCCATGACCCGTGCGGTATCGCGGATCGGTTCCCCGCGACCGAGCTGGATGTCGTCAGCCGCCAGGAACATGACGTCTCCGCCGAGCTCCCGGATTCCCACCTCAAACGAAACACGCGTCCGGGTGGAGGATTTCGAAAACAGGAGCGCCCAGCATTGATGGCGCAACGGATGCGCTGCGTGCCGACCCCGGGTGGACTTCATGACCGCCGCCAGTTTCAAAATGGCGGTCATCCGCTCGGCGTCGAGCGACTCGATGGAAAGAAGGTTTTTCATTCTTCAGGAAGTGGCAATGGGAGCATCTCCCGTCTCCTTTTCCAATTCCCCAATTCCTGCCGCGAACAATTTTACGGCCTCGTCAATTTCGGATTCTGTCACGTTGAGCGGAGGCAGGAACCGGACCACGGACTCTCCCGCAGGAATGGCAAGCAATCCGTGAGCCATCAAACGAACCACAACTTCGAGGGCCGGCGGACGCGCGCTTTTTGGAAAATTCTCCATGTCGAGTTGGATGCCGACCATGAGGCCGAGTGATCGCACGGCGGTGACATGGGGAATCCGGGCGGCGAGCAGTCGGTCGGCCAGACGCTTCCCCAACCGGGTGGCGGCGGCCCGAAGATTATCCCTCTCGATGATCTCCAGCACTTTCTCCCCCGCCGAGCAGGCCACGGGGTTTCCTCCAAAGGTTGTCCCATGGCTGCCTGGTCCGAGGAGATCGCACAGCGGACCCCGATCCTCAGCGGCACGGTTCCCAACCCAGAAGGCGCCCAGAGGAAATCCGTTGGCAATTCCCTTGGCCCAGGAGATTCCGTCGGGCTGCACGGCGGGCGCAAGGCTTTTCCACCCGCACCACTCGCCGGTCCGCCCCAGCCCGCATTGTATCTCGTCAAAAAGCAGAAGCAGATTGCGCCTGTCGCAAAGCTCCCGCAGGCCTTCCAAAAATTCCCGCCGGGCAATATGGATCCCCCCCTCGCCCTGCACCGGCTCGAGTAGGATTGCCACGGTGGCGGGTCCGACCGCCGACTCGACAGCCGCCAGATCGCCAAATGGCAAATGCCGAAATCCCTCCAAGAGCGGCCCAAACCCGGTTTTGACCTTCTGCTGACCGGTGGCGGATATCCCGGCCATTGTGCGTCCGTGAAACGAACCTTCAAAGGTAAGGATTTCATGGCGTCCGGTCGAGCTCCCAAACCTCCTGGCCAGCTTGATCAGCCCCTCGTTTGCCTCGGCTCCGCTGTTGCAAAAAAAGACCTTGCCCGGCCCCGCGATTTTGACGAGCCGCTCCGCGAGACCCGCCTGGGGGGCGGTGCGGTAAAGATTGGACGTATGCACCAGAGTGCCCGCCTGGGCGGAGACCGCCGCTGTCACTTCCGGATGCGCGTGACCCAGCGAACAAACCGCGATGCCGGCCCCAAAATCCAGGTATTCCCGCCCGGAAAAATCCCAAACCCGGCAACCCGAGCCCCGCGCAATATCGAGATCGAAGCGCCCGTAGGTCGGAATCACGAATTCCTGATATTTCTCTGCCAATGTGGACATGCGCGGACAACTAACCGATCCGATGGGCGATGATGAGAAAAAAATGTGTGGCTACGCAGAAAATCAGGCGGTCCGATCAATGGCGGGATCTGGCATTCTGCGGGAATCGCGGGTTGATGTTTGCGCCAAGTTGTCATCTACTGCGTCACGATGTCCTCATCCCTTCTCATCGTGGACGACGAGAAAAACACGCGCGACGGACTCCGAAATGCCCTGGATTCGGAGTTCGATGTGTATGTGGCGTCCGATGCGGACGGCGGCATGCAGACATTGGAAACGATGCCGATCGATGTCCTCCTCACAGATTTGAGGCTGGGCGGCGAAGATGGCATGTCGTTGATCGGGCGGGCTCTCAAGCTGCCCAAGCCGCCGATCTGCATCATGATGACCGCCTACGGATCCGTGGACACCGCCGTCGAAGCCATGAAAAAGGGCGCCTACGACTTCGTGACCAAGCCCGTAAATATTGACCGGCTGGAAATCCTCGTCAAACGGGCCCTAAAAGACCGGGAAACCCGGCAGGAAAACACGGTGCTTCGGGAGCGCGTGGACAAGCAAATGACTCTGGAGGGCATGATTGGCCGCTCGCCGGCGATGGTCGAGGTTTTCGACACGATCAAGCAAGTCGCCCCGTCCAAAGCAACGGTTCTCATCCAGGGAGAAAGCGGCACCGGCAAGGAGCTTGCCGCGCACGCCGTCCATCATCTCAGCCCGAGGGCAAACGAAAAGTTCCTCGCGGTGCATTGCGCCGCCCTGTCGCCCGAGCTGCTGGCGAGCGAGTTGTTTGGCCACGAAAAGGGAGCCTTCACAGGTGCCTTCGAGAAGAGGATCGGCCGCTTCGAACAGGCAAAAGGGGGAACGCTTTTCCTGGACGAAATCGGGGAAATCGACGCAGGCACCCAGGTGAAAATCCTCCGGGTTCTCGGGGAGAGAACCTTCGAGCGGGTCGGTGGCAACCAGACCCTGCCGGCCGATGTCCGCCTCATCGCCGCAACCAACAAGGATCTCTCCAAACTCGTCGCAGAGGGGAAATTCCGCGAGGATCTGTATTTTCGCCTGCATGTCGTCCCTCTGACGATGCCGCCGTTGCGTGATCGCAAGGTGGACATTCCGCTTCTTGCCGGGGCATTCCTCAGGGAAACGGCAACGGAAAATGGCAAGCCCTTTCGCGAGTTGAGTCCCGAGGCCGGAACGGCGATCCTCGATTATGACTGGCCGGGAAACGTCCGGGAATTGCGGACAGCCATCGAGCACGGGGTGGTGATGTCGAACGCGCCCCTCATCCATCTCCGCGATTTGCCAGCCGCGCTGCGTGCCCCTCGTCCGGAAGTGCCGCCGGCGGGTGGCGGATTAAATTTGCATGAAACGGAAACGGCACTTATTCTGCGCGCCTTGGAAGACAGTCGTGGCAATCGCACGGATGCGGCGCAATTATTGGGAATCAGCCGCCGGACATTGCACCGTCGTCTCAGAGAATTAAACATCTCCAAACACAACACCCCCTCTTAACCTTACCATGGCAGTCACAGACGAAGTCGGCGTCCAAACAGCGGTTCACACCCTCGAACAGGGCAGGCTGGCACCCATTATTCGGGGAGCCATGCTTGCGTTGCTCATCATCACACTCACCCTCCTCTATCTCTTCGTGCAGTTCCGCGGATTCTCGGGCATCACGGCGATGGACCAGGCACAGATCGCCCGGAACGTTGCTTCGGGCAAGGGACTCACCACCCAGTTGATCCGGCCACTGGCCATCTGGCAGCTCGAGTCCGCAGGCAAGGAAATCCCGAAGGAAGATTTTCCGGACTTTTATCAGGCTCCCCTGAATCCGATCGTCAACTCCCTCCCTTTGCTCCTCGTGAAATCCGCGTGGAAGATGACTCCCACCGATCTGGTTTACGCAGGCGACCGGATCATCGCCGGTCTCTCGATCCTCTTCTTCCTGATTTCTGTGGGCATCTGGTATTTTGTGGGTTCCCGACTTTTCGACAGCAAACTGGCCTTGATCGGGTGCGCGATCATTCTGATGACGGACATGATGTGGCAGTTCTCGCTTTCGGGACTTCCCCAGATGCTGATGTTGCTCCTGTTTTCCGGTGCCATGTGGCTGACGGTGCAGGCCATGCAAAAAAACGACCGGCTGGGAACCGTGCTCCTCTCGCTCTTTGGGGCGGGCTTGTTGTTCGGGCTCATGATTTTGGCGCACGGGCTGGCGACCTGGATTTTTTTGGGCTGGCTTGTCTTTACCGGCGTCTATTTCACCCCCAGGGGTCTTGCGGCCCTGCCGGCTTTGGCAGCCGTGCTTATGGTGACACTGCCCTGGATGGTCCGGAATTATTCCGTCTGCGGCAATCCGTTCGGTCTCTCGATTTATAATGCCATTGCTTCAGGAGGCTCCCCCGAGGAGGGATTCCTGCGCTCCATGGAGGATGCGCCCTCCGTCAGCGGAGCGGGAACCTTTTCCAAGATGAAGTCGGGAGTCTCGGGACAGATCGAAAGCCTCTTTTCCTACCTGGGAATGAATCTCGCGGCCGGCGCCTTTTTCCTGGCCCTGCTTCATCCGTTCCGCTCCTCGACAGTCTCCCTCTTCCGGTGGTGCATCGTGCTCATGTGGCTTGGGGCCGTGGCGGGCATGGGGATCTTCGGTTTGAGCGGGGTGATTTCCGTGAACCAACTCCATGTGCTTTTGATTCCGCTGTTTGTCTTCTATGGATTGGCCTTCCTCATCGTTCTCTGGAACCGTTGGGAACTCAACTTTCCGTTGCTGCGGATGGTTTTCCTCACGGTCGTGGTGATTCTCTGTGCGGTTCCGATGTTGGCCACTCTGATCTCAAGGGGCGGACCCTCCATCCAGTGGCCTCCCTATGTGCCGCCCTTTATTGCCGTCCTTGGAGATTGGTATGGGGAGAAGGAAATCATCGCCTCAGACATGCCGTGGGCAGTGGCATGGTATGCCCAGAGGAAATCGGTTTTGCTGCCCGACTCGGTGCGCACGTTCAACCGTCTTCATGACTACCGGGTTCTGGGCGAACCGATCACGGGACTTTACCTGACGCCCATCACGGGAAATCTGCGCCTCTTCGCCGACATTTATAAAGGTGCCTACCGGGAGTGGGCGCTGCTCATCACGCGTCCTCCCCGTGTGGATGGATTCGCCCTGCCCTTTTACACGGCCCTGCCGATTGAGGGAGAATGCATCATTTTCGCCGACAGGGATCGCTGGACCAAGTCGGCACACTAAACTCCGGAAAAGTTCAGAGCAATTCCGCCGCCACGGCATCGGCCACAAGCTTGCCTTTGCGCGTAAGCTTCAGACGATCCGGCGAGGCCTCCAGGTAGCCGTTGGCTGTCAGGGCGGAGACCACTTTCGGATCAATTCCTTCCGGGGAGATTCCCTGTTTTGTCCGAAGGCCAAAGGCCACGACCTCTGAAGCGCGCAGCCCGTCTGGCACGGATTCCTCGAAATCATGACGCGCCAGCCCCCCCTGAATCCGGCGAATGTATTCGGCTGTGTCCGCGATGTTCCTCCGACGGAGTCCGGCTTGGGTGCTGAAGGCACTGGGACCGAATCCCGCGTAGTCGGCGCCGTTCCAATACGCCAGGTTATGAAGACATTCCCGTCCGGGCTTCGCATGGTTGGAAATCTCGTATTGCTCGAACCCGGCAGCGGACAGCACATCCATGGTCACCTCAAAAAATTCCGCGTCTCTCGCCTCTTCCGGCACAAACTCTCCGCTGCGGAACCTCTCGAAATACTCTGTGTCCTCCTCGTAGGTGAGACAATACGCCGAGATGTGATCGGGGGCGAGCTCCAGCGTGCGCAGCAGGGATTCCCTCCACAGGGCCACCGATTGACCTGGGACGCCGAAAATCAAGTCCAGGTTCACATTCCGGCACCCCGCTTCCCGGAGGATGTGATAGCTCCGCCGGGCCTGAGAGGCCGAATGGACCCTTCCCAGTGTCTTGAGAAGCGCGTCATCCCAGGACTGAACCCCCATGCTCACCCGGTTCACTCCTCGCTCCAGAAGGGCGGCGGCCTTCTCCCGGGAGACGGTCGCGGGATTCATTTCGATCGTAAACTCCCTCAGCTCGGAAAAATCCAATCGCGCCCGCAGTCCGGAAATCAGAAAATCCAATTGGAGCGTTGAGAGTGCCGTCGGCGTCCCTCCACCGAAAAAGATGGTTTCCGGACGGAGCCCCTCTCCGGATTGGTCGGCTTCCAAAAGAATGGCATCCAAAAACGCCTGCGTTTTATTGCGGTCACTCGCTTCCTTGTAAAAACTGCAGTATGGACACACCTTGGGACAAAAAGGAATGTGGACATAAAGGTGGCGGACCATCGGATGAGACTATTGCCAATATCGAAAACATGCAAATCGTGCGCGGGGGTGCTTGCCTTTGGTTTGCTGGCCGTCTGCGGCCACGCTGCGGAGGCACCCGCGAGAGCCCGGGTGTTCTACGCCTCCGACACCTCGGTTCTGGGGCCAGGCCGTCAGGTCAACGCGGCTGTTGTCCGGCGCATGGTTGACCAACTTCTCATCCACCTCACACAAAAGCCGACCATCGCCGAGGCCTGGGGAAGCCTTGTCACCAAAAAGGATCGCATCGGCATCAAGGTGGCGGCATCGGGCGGACCGCTCAGCGGGACGCACCCGGAGGTCGTGGAGGCCATCGTCGCCGGTCTGGCCGAAGCCGGGATCTCCCCGGAGCAAATCATTGTCTGGGACCGAAATCTCGGGGATCTGCTCGCCGCCGGCTACCGAAAGAACGCGTTGCACTACCAACTCCGCTGGGTGGATCCGGTCAAGGGCTACGACCGCAAGGCCCAGGTCAGCGCCCCGGTCCTCGGAAAACTGATCTGGGGTGACAGCGGCTTCGGAAGCAAAACCGGAAGCCGCATCGTGGATGTCCTCGGTTCCGGCGAGCAACTCAGCAGCGCAAGTTATTATTCAAACATCCTCAGCAAGGAGGTCATAAAAATCATCAATGTCCCCTCCCTGACCGACAGCTACCTCACGGGAGTCAACGGAGCCCTTGCGAACATGGTCCTTCCCAATCTGGACAACTGGCGGCGGTTTACGAAAGCCCCCTCCTACGGCGACCCCTACCTGGCGGAAATCTATGCCGACGCAATCATCCGCGACAAGGTGGTCGTGACCCTGCTGGATGCGCTCGTCCTCCAGTATGCCGGTGGCCCCGCCGCAAATCCGGGGTTTCTGCTCGACCATTTCACCCTGTATGCCAGCCGCGATCCCGTGGCCCTGGACGCCCTGTCGGCGCGCCTTCTCGATGAAGCCCGGGGGCCGTCAAAACTTCCGCCCCTTGCCTCCATGACGTCCTGGCTCGACAGCGCGCGCGCCATTGGTTTGGGAAATCCCGCAGAATCCCACCTCGATCTGATCCGGGTCGGGGATGCCGGCGTGCGCTGAAAAGTTCTACTCCGGCTTGACGATTTCAATCTGCGCGGGCGAGCTCACCTCGATTTGCAACCGCTCATTCTGGTAGAGCGTCAGCACCCCACTGACCCGCAGTTTCTGGGTTTTGTAGAGGTCGAACCCTTCCGGAAACGCACCGTGGTTTTTCTTGAAGATCACTGCCGCAAAGCCCTGTTTCTTCGGGAATCCCAGATTGATAAACGCAATGCTTTTGGTCGGGGTGGCACCGATCTCCGTGACCAGCCCCTCGACCACGACCTCCTGGCCGACGTGGGCCTTCAATTGATCCAGATCCGTGGCTTCGAGCACCTTCGGCTCTTCGCAAATTGCCACCAACACGCAAGCCAGCGCACAAACCCAAGCCGCGAAAATTTTCATCCAATCACCCTGCCGGATCCCCGCCTGCCGTTCCAGAGAATTCCGCCTGGCCAAAGAGAAGTCGCCGACGGTTGTTTCCGCGTACCATTTCCTGACCGGCGGATACGTTCAAAAGGAAGGTCGCGCAACGCGCATCTCCGTTTTGTGCAACCAAAGGGGTGTGGGCATCCTGCCCGCTCCTTCTGTTCACGGGCGAATGCCCGCCAATTTTCCTTTTTTGCACAAAATGGAGATGCGCCCGGTCATGCAACACCACGCAACAAATGCTTGCCGATTTTTTTGTGTTGTCTATGATTTTTGTCAATTCCAGCAGCGGTATCTCTATGAAGCTTCAAAAGATCTCCCTCGATCACATTGCCAAGCTGGCTGGCGTGCATAAGGCAACGGTTTCCAGGGCACTGCGCAATCATCCGACCATCCCTCTCCATACGCGGGAGAGAATTCATGAAATTGCCCGGCGCGAGGGTTACCGTCCGAACCCGCTGGTGGCCATGTATCAGGCGCAGGCACGCTCCAACCGTCCGACGACCATGCAGTCCGCGCTGGCCTGGCTCAATGACTACCCGAATCCCACCTGTTGGCAGGAATTCCCCTGGTTGCGTGGATATTTAAACGGGGCGAGGCAACGTTGCGAGGAACGTGGGTTTCGGCTCGAAGAGATTCCGATTGGAGGGAATGCCAACTCGAGCGGCGTCGAGGTCGGTCGGGTCTCCGAAGTTCTCAAGCAAAAGGGAATTTTCGGGGCGATTCTTCCCCTGATGCTTCACCAGCAATTTCTGCTCGAAGAGTGGTCGAACTGCGTGATCGCCCTGATCGGCAGTGGCAACCTGAGTGAGTCCGGCTCTTCGCCCGTCATGGCTTCGCGGTTCTATCCGCAGGGCTTTCCCATTGCCGATCGGGATTTTTACTACAATCTTCGGCTGGCATTTCAGACGGTGATCCAGCGGGGGTATACGCGCGTCGGATTTATTTACAGCCGCTATCTCGACCGGGAATCCGAGGGGCGTTCGCAGGCCGCATTTCTCGTCGAACAATCCCATCTCCCCGAGGCGCAACGCGTCCCGATCCTGTTCCTGGAACGCTTTAAGGAGGGGCGTCCGGCCGCTTTTGACCGCTGGCTGGACACCTACAAGCCGGATGCGATTCTTTCGATCAATCCGGTCGTTCGCGAGTGGGTGCAGGATTCCGGACGCTCGGTTCCGGAGGAATGCGGGCTCGTGAACCTGAATGTTGTGGACGACGTGGAAAACTGGAGCGGCATCCGTGAAAACCACGAATTGATCGGCGCGGCATCGGTGGATCTCCTGATCGGACAACTCAGTCGCAACGAAATCGGCGTTCCCCGGCATCCGCGCAAAATTCTTATTCCCGGCAAATGGCATGAGGGGGGAACACTCCGCAGTCAGTCCTCGTTTGCCACCGAACGACGTTGAGCGGATCTCAAGATGCTCTCTGCGGCGAACCGCTCTTTGTGGGACGCGGACTGACCAAGGTTTACACCAGCGGGGAAGTCGAAGTGCGGGCCCTGGATGGCGTGGATCTGGATCTTCATGTGGGGGAGTTGATCGTGCTCCTCGGGGCGTCCGGCAGCGGAAAATCCACGCTCCTCAATAATCTGGGAGGGCTGGACGTGCCGAGTTCCGGCACGCTCCGCTACCGGGGGCGCGACCTGACCGGTGCCGACGAAAAAACCCTGACCGCCTTTCGCCGCGATGCCGTGGGGTTTGTGTTTCAGTTTTACAATCTCATTCCCAGCCTCACCGCGCGGGAAAATGTCGCGCTCATCACGGAAATCTCTCCCGATCCCATGCCCCCGGAAGAAGCGCTCCGCCTCGTGGATCTCGGGGATCGCATGGACCACTTCCCGTCGCAGATGTCCGGTGGCCAGCAGCAACGCGTGGCCATCGCGCGCGCGATCGCCAAGCGTCCGGAGGTGTTGCTCTGCGACGAGCCCACCGGTGCGCTCGACGTGAAAACCGGCATCACCGTGCTGGAGGCGATCGAAAAGGTCAATCGCGACCTTGGCACTCTTACCGTCATTATCACCCACAACGCGGTGATGGCCGAGATGGCGGATCGGGTCATACATCTCTCCGACGGGAAAATTTCGAAAATCGAGCGCAATTCCACCCGCCGCCCGGTGCGCTCGCTGGAATGGTGATGAGGGCGCTCGATCTCAAGCTGATCCGCGACGTCGGAAAGATGAAGGGACAAATGCTGGCCGTGGGGCTCGTCATGGCCTGTGGCCTGGCCATGATGATCATGGCGCGCAGCCTCATCCTTTCGCTGGAGGTGACCCGGACGGAATACTACGAGCACCACCGGTTCGCGGATGTGTTTTGTGATCTCAAACGTGCGCCGAATGCGCTGCGCGACCGGCTGGCGGAGATTCCCGGTGTCGCCGCTGTGGAAACCCGCGTGATGGGCTCGCTTCGCATGGACCTCCCGGGCCAGTCCGAACCCGCCGATGGCACGATCCTTTCCATTCCGGAGGACCGGCCCCTGCGATTGAATCTGCTGCACCTGCGGACGGGACGTTTCCCCGAGCCGGGCAAGGCGAACGAAGTCCTCCTGAGCGAGGCGTTCGCGACGGCGCATGGGTTTCGTCCGGGGGATACCCTCGATGTGATTCTTCGCGGAGGAAAAGTGCGCCTGCACATTGTGGGGATCGCGCTTTCTCCGGAATATGTCTTCGAGGCGCGCCCCGGCCAGGTGTTGCCCGACAACAAGCGTTTCGGCGTGTTTTGGATGAACGAACGCGATTTGGCCACGGCCTACGACATGGATGGCGCCTTCAATAATGTCGTGGTGGATGTGGCGCCGGGGACAAGCACTAAGTCCGTGATGGCGGAACTGGACCGCCTGCTCGCCCCCTACGGCGGACTCATCGCCTACGACCGCCGCGACCATGGTTCCGCCAAGCAGCTCGATGACGAAATCGCCATCCTCAACGGCATGTCCATCGCCTTTCCCGTGGTCTTCCTCAGCATCGCGACATTCATGACAAGCGCCGTGCTTGCCCGGGTCATTCGCTTGCAGCGCGAGCAGATCGCGCAGATGAAAGCCTTCGGATATTCCCCGGCCCAGGTCGGGGGGCACTACCTGAAATTCGCCCTGGTTATCGTCGGCATCGGACTCTTCGTGGGCGGCATCGCCGGCATGAAACTGGGCGAAAACATCGTGCGACTCTACCACAAATTTTTCCAGTTTCCCTCCCTGACCTTCCATGCGGACTTTGGAGCCATCGGGATGGCCTTTGCCGTGAGTTCCGCCGCTTCGATGCTGGGCGTTCTCGGGGCCGTGCGGCAGGCGGTGAAGCTTCCGCCCGCAGAGGCCATGCGGCCGGAACCCCCGGCGGACTTCAAACCCTCGCTGCTCGAGCGTCTTGGCGTGCAAAACCTTTTCGGCCCCTCGATGCGCATGGCCTTGCGGAATCTCGAACGCAAACCCTGGCAGGCCTTCTTTACCGCACTGGGACTTGCCCTGGCCGTCGGCATTCCCATCGTACCCGGTGCCATGCGGGACGGCATCAACTTCCTTCTCGATTTTCAATGGACTCTTGCCCAGCGACAGGATGTGACGGTGAGCCTCATCGAGCCTTCCTCGGCGGGTGCATTCAGCGATCTCCGACATCTGCCGGGGGTGATCCATGCCGAGCCCTTCCGCAGCGTGCCGGTTCGGTTGCGGTTCGGGCAGCGCAGTCACCGGCTTGCAGTGACCGGTGTGCCTGCGGGGACACTGCTCAATCGTGCGCTCGATGCCCACGGCAATCCTCTGCCGCTTCCTCCCGATGGACTGTTGATCTCCGGGAAACTTGCGGAAATGCTCGACGTGGAACCGGGCGACTCCCTTCGCATGGAAGTGCAGGAAGGCCGGCGGCCGCACTGCACCGTGGCCGTGCAGGGGTTGATCACCGACTACGCCGGACTGGCGGCCTATATGGACATCGAGGCTCTGCGGCGGCTCCTCCAGGAAGGGGCCTCGCTCAATGGGGCGCACCTCTCCGTGGATCGCAGCCGTTGGCAGGACTTTCTTGACAAGGTCAAGGAGGTGCCTCGCATTGGCGGCGTGAGCATCACCGCCGCGTTGAAGGAGAGTTTTCGCAAAACCACCGCCGAGTCCATCAACCTCATCCAGGGCATCTATTTCCTGTTTTCCATCATCGTTTCCTTCGGGGTGGTTTACAACAGCGCGCGCATCGCGCTTTCCGAGAGGGGCCGTGACCTGGCGACTCTCCGTGTGGTCGGGTTCACAAACCGCGAAGTCGCGGGCGTGCTTATCGGGGAATTGGCCATGCTCACGCTGGTGGCCATTCCCGCCGGACTGTGGATCGGCGGGCGTCTGGCGAACCTGATCGTTCAGTCCGCAAGCACGGAAACCGTGCGCCTGCCATTGATCCTCACGCACCAGACCTATGCAACCGCCGTTTTGATTGTCCTTCTCTCTGCTGGCGTTTCGTTTTTCGTGGTCAGCCGGCGCATCCGAAATCTCAACCTCCTCGAAGTGCTCAAAGCCAGAGAATGAAAAAAACATCTGAAAATTCCGTCAAAACCCATGCGATTTGGCGCAAGGTTGGCTTCACGGCTCTGGGCCTTGGCCTTGCCGCATTTGTCATTTTCGGTCTCCTCCCCAAGCCGGTGAAAGTGGATGTGGCAGAAGTCTCCCGGGGGCCCCTTGCCGTCACGGTGATCGAGGAAGGCAAAACCCGAATTCGCCATCGCTACATTATTTCTCCGCCTGTGGCGGGTTCCCTCCGCCGGGTTCCGGTGCGCGCGGGAGACCCCGTGAAAGCGGATGAGACCGTAGTCGCGATCCTTCAGGCCTCTCTGGCGAGCTTTCTTGACCCGCGGGCCCGGGCGCAGGCCGAAGCAGCGGTCCGCACCGCCGAAGCCGCACGCATGCAGCGCACCGAACAAATGCAGAGTGCCACGGTGGATCTGGATCTCGCCACCAAGGAACTCAAACGTTCGGAGCAACTCCGCAAGACCGGCGCCATTGCCCTGCAGGAGTTTGATTCCGCAACCAATCGGGTGGACAAATTGGAAAACGATCTCGATTCCTCGCGCTTCGCGCTCAAGATGGCGGAGTTCGAACTCGAACAGGCCAGGGCCGCGCTCGTCCAGGCGACGAACAGCCCGTCCGACGCCGGTCTGCCGATCGAAATTCGCTCCCCCGTCACGGGCTTTGTGCTCAACGTTTTTGAGGAAAGTGCCCGGACGGTCACGCCGGGTCTCCCGCTTCTGGAAGTGGGCGATCCGACCGACCTCGAGGCGGAAATCGAGTTGCTTTCCAGCGATGCGGTCAATGTCAAGCCAGGTGCCGTGGTTTCCATCGAGCAATGGGGCGGTGCCCACCCCCTCAAGGGTCGGGTGACATTGGTCGAGCCGGGCGCCTTCCTTAAAGTTTCCGCTCTCGGTGTGGAGGAGCAGCGTGTAAAAGTGCGCGTGGATTTCACGGATTTGCCTCCCGGGGTGCTGGGGGACCGTTTCCGGGTGGAGGCGCGCATCGTCACATGGGACGCAGGCGACGTCTTGCAGGTGCCAACGGGCGCACTCTTCCGGCGCGGGAACGACTGGATGGCTTTTGTTCTGGAGGGAGGACATGCCAGGCTGACGAAGGTGACGATTGACCATACCAATGGCGTTGCCGCCGAGGTGACAGGCGGACTTTCAGAGGGGCAAAAAGTGATCCTGCATCCTCCCGATACCGTTAGCGACGGCACCGCGGTGAGACGACGCCCCTGAACTTCCCATGCGGTTTGACGGGCACTCGGGCCGTTTTTTCTTATTCCGTCCACCCGATGAGACGCAGACCAAACGAGAGCCAAAAGGGAATTGTGACGAGCCCAACAAGGGACGTCGCCAGCACCACCCGCAAGGCGGTCGGTATGTCTCCGTCGTAGATTTTTGTGAGCACGATGGAAAAGACCGCGCTGGGCATTGCGGCCTGAACAACCAGCACGGCGCGAAGGGCCGGATCCAAGGGAAGGAACCAGGCGGCGAACAGCAAAAAAACGGGAAAGATTCCCAGGCGAATAAACAACCCGAGCAGCGTCACCGGCCATCCGCCACGCAGAACACGCGGCGCCGCATGATCCGCAAGAAGAGCGCCGGTCAGCAGCAACCCCAGGGGAACGGCACATAGCCCCAGCATGTGCCATGCGGTGTCCACGGTTGGGGGAATCCACCGCCCGGCCCCCAGAAAATTGAGGAGGATTCCGGCAAGCACGGAGAGAATCGGCGGATTCCACAGGGGTGCCCACCACCGCCGGGCGGCCAGATGCCCGGACAGGGTTGTCACCGCAACACTCCAAAGTGCCACCTCGACGCCGAGATTGAAGGCAAAAAGCACGCCCACCACATCCCGGTCAAAAAGCGCCTGACACAACGGCAGCGGAATATAACCGTAATTCTGAATCGCTGTTGTGAAGGCGAAGGTGCGGCGCGTCGTCTTGTCCCCGATAAAAAGCCGCCCGGCCAAAAACGAAACTCCAAGCCCGGCGACGACGGCGACAAATCCCAACAGCGGGGGAAAGACCAGATTGGCCGGACGGGTGAGAGCCTCGTTCCCCACGATGACATCCAGTGCCAGGCAGGGCACAAAAACTTTGATCAGGACGCCGAGAAGTGATTGATCCGCCTCCGCGCTTAAAACCCTCGTCCGCCGCAGCACGTAACCCACACCGATGACGAGAAACACCGGCAAAACAATTTGAAGAAGGCGAAAAAATTCGATCATGATCCGCGAGAAGCCCGCGCTCCGTTCGTGAAGTCATTGTCAGGTGCGGACGCACTCACCAAATCAACGGGCAAAAACAAGGTTGCAAATGACAACAGCGGCCGTGACGCCGGCCACATCGGCACAGAGGCCGGCCGGAACCGCATGGCGCGTGCGCCGAACCGCCACCGAGCCGAAATAGACGGCCAGCACATAGAAGGTGGTTTCCGTTCCGCCCATGATCGTCGCCCCCATCTGTGAGATCAGGCTGTCCGGACCCTGGACTTTGACCAGCTCGGCAAAGAGTCCCGTCGCTCCGCTTCCGCTCAGCGGACGCATGAGCGCCAGCGGCAGGAGTTCGGACGGAAACGAGACCCCGGCCAATATCGGGCCAATGGCCTTGGTGATGAGGTCAATTCCACCGGCCGCCCGGAACATTGCCACCGCGGAGATGATGGCCACGAGATAGGGAATAATCCTTATGGCGACTTGAAATCCCTCCTTCGCCCCCTCCACAAACTCTTCATAGACCTTGACCCGACAGAGAGCCGCATAGAGGGGGAAAAAGCCCACAAGAAAAGGGATGGCCAGGTAGGAAACAGCTTCCACAAAACGGACCAGGGGCTGGCGGGCGAGCTGCTCCGGGAGCGCGGCATGTTGCCATCCGAAAAAAACAAAGGCCGCGGCAAAGACGAGCAGGGCGTAGGTTCCCCACCACACCAACCGGGGAGCCTGCCGCTCTCCGGTTTCCGCAACATATTCCGCCGACACCCCCTCGACCGGGGGAAGCGCGAACATCGGAAGGCGCTCGAAAAATTTTACAGCCAGGATGGCTGTCAGTGTCGAACAGCAGGAGGCAAAGAAGGCCGTCCCAATAATCTGCGTGGGATTTTTGGCGCCCGCCGCCGCGAGAATGGCCACCGTCGTGGCCGGAATCAATTGAACAGAGGCGGTATTGATCGCCAGAAACGTACACATTGCGTTGCTGGCTGTGCCGGGACGCGGATTGAGTTTGTCCAGATCCTGCATCGCACGAAGCCCCAGGGGCGTGGCCGCGTTGCTCAGGCCGAGCATGTTTGCGGCAATGTTCATGACCATTGTCCCCATGGCGGGATGCTCCGCAGGGACATCCGGAAAAAGCCATTTCAATATCGGGCGCAATGCCCGGGCCAGGATCTCCACCAGTCCGGATTTTTCCGCAAGTTTCATCAATCCCAGCCAGAGCGCCATGACTCCCGCGAGAGGGAGGGCGATGCCCATCACAGCGGTTTTACAGGCTTCGAACGCCGCGCCCGACACTTCCTGCAAACGTCCGGAAACCCCTCCCATGAGCACCGCCATCACGACGAGGCTCAGCCAGATGTAATTCAGCATCCGGCGAGCATGCTGGGATTGGAGGAGAAAATCAATCGTGCGCCCACGGGGATTTCACAAGACGATCCCGAATTCCGGGGGTGGCCTGTGATTTCCCGCTGGTTTGCGCCAGGGATTTTGGATAAATTCGCGGACTTCAACCATGAAAGAACGCACGAAAGATCCCCGAATTGCTGAGCTGGTCGGGGAGATAGCGCAGGGGCGGGCCGCCGACCTGGTTGCCGACCTGGTGGAGACATCGCTCCAATTGGGCAGGGATAACGCCAGCATCGCGGAACTCAAGCTCATGAGCCGGGCGTTGCGCGAGATGCGCTACGCGGCGCACGTTTTCTCGAAGTATCATGGCGTCCGCAAGGTCGCGGTCTTCGGAAGCGCGCGCACGAAACCGAAGGAGGAGGAATTCCAGCTCGCCAAAACATTTGCCCAAAAAATCGTGGCAAGGGATTTCATGGTCATCACCGGAGGCGGCGAAGGAATCATGGGCGCCGCCCAGGAGGGCGCCGGCGCCGAAAAAAGCTTTGGCCTGAATATCCGGCTTCCGTTTGAACAACACGCAAACGAAACGATCCACGGGGATCCGAAACTCATCAACTTTAATTATTTTTTTACGCGCAAGCTGAATTTTGCGAAGGAAACCCACGCCTTTGTCCTGTTGCCCGGAGGGTTCGGGACCCATGACGAAGGGTGCGAGGTCCTGACACTCATGCAGACCGGAAAGATGCCCATCGTGCCGATTGTCATGCTCGACCGTCAAAACGGCCACTATTGGGAAACCTGGCGCCGGTTTGTTGTGAACGACCTCCTGGCGCACGGCCTGATCTCGCAAACCGACTTCCATTTGTTTCACATCACGCACGATCCGGATGACGCCGTGAATACGATCACCAGCTTCTACAAAAATTTCCATTCCTATCGCTGGGTCCGCGAAAAAATGGTGATTCGCATCCAGAACAAGCTCACGGCGGCGGCGCTGGAGGATCTCAACCGGCGTTTCGACAGCCTTCTGGTCGCGGATCGGATCGTTCAGACAACGGCTCTCCCCGAGGAGCGGGACGATCCGTCGCTCGCAAAATTGCCGCGGATCGTTCTCACCCCGGACAAGCACGACTTTGGGTCGATCCGCCTGCTCCTCAATGCCCTCAACACTGCGGAAATCCAATCATGAACCGTCGGACGTTTCTCACAGCTCTTGCCGCCGCTCCGGCGACAGCCCTCGCGAAGTCCTCCAAGGTCGATCCTTCAAGGGTCTTCGGAAAAATCCAATTCGTAACGAGTTTTCCAGATTACAAGGTGCAGGTCGTGGACAGCTTTCCGGATCTCAAGGTCCAGGTCGTGGACAGTTTTCCCGACAAACCGGGAAAATGGCAGATCGTGGATTCGTTTCCCGATTTTAAGATCCAAGTGGTCTCGGCGTTTCCGGATTTCAAAATTCAGTTTGTAAGCAACTTTCCCGGGGTGTCTTGAGTCGGGGACTGGGCGGTCCACCGCAGCCAGAGCGTGGAGAAGCCGCCAAAGATGAGGTTGATCCCGATGATGACGCCGAACACGACGTCCCGCTCGCCGACGGTTCGCGTCAGCAGAAGCAAAGCTCCGGCCAGCATGGCGATCCCGGTGAGTAATGTGCCCACCCATTGCAGAAAGGGACGGCTCCTTACGGCAACCACGATATGCGCGAGTCCGTTGACCGCAAAGGCCAGGCCAAAGAGCCCGCCCGCCCAGTTGGCCGCAAATTGCGTGTCGAGAAAAAGCGCTGTTCCGGCGGCAATATTCAAAGCCGCGAAGAGCATCGTCCCAAGAATCTGACTCCAGGCCCGTCCGTGCAGCGCGTAGAGGATTTCGGACAGTCCGGAAACAACCAGGAATGCGGCCAGGATCCAAACCGAACGGTGCGCCGCGACGGCAGGCGCAATCATGGAACCCACGCCGAGCCCGATGGCCAACAAACCGAGAAGGGCGGAAGCCGGAACGGTGGGCGCCTTTTCCTTCCAGAAGGTTTTTTCGTGGCCTTCCTGCCCCGGTGCCTCCAGGCGCACAAGTCCCCGGGCCTTTTCAATCCGGTCCATCTTCCGGCGCATCCGATCCGCCCAGTCCTGGCATTGGTTACTGAAGAACGAATAGTAGTGGCCGTCGTCAATTTCCGCGAGCGCCTCTTCGGCGGCCTCGGGGTGGTAGCGCCTGCCGACGAGCCAGTATCCGTTTTTTGCGATGTCATCGAGCGAGTGGATTGGCTTGCCGTAGTCCTCTTCGCTGAAGCGCTTTCCCTTTTCGCCATAACCGATGTTGTGCAGAACCTTGTCTCCTTCGATGGTGAAAAGTTGTTCGTGGACGAACTCGATGTTCAGTGCGTCCCCCAGCCGGTTGTTCGTCACCGGCGCGATCCAGGAAAACCCGTCGAGAAATCGTTTCCCAAACTGACAATAGCGCACGGTCTCCATGACCTGTTGTGTAGCACGACCGGCGACATCGGGCGAGGGGAAACGCCTATATCCGCGAGTTCGCCGCGCCGCCCGGGCGTTTCCCGGGCAGGTTTTCTTTTCAAAGGAATCCGCCCTGTCCGTGCGAGTCCTTACACACGACTCTCGTAGCACAACCGCGCCAGCGACAGCGGCGGGAGTGTTCCGCTGCGGAAGGATTGTTCCCGCATGGGGCTGCTCCAGTCTTTCGCGGCAAAAAGGCGGCTTTCCAGCAGCCGCTCATTTGCACCGTCGATTCGAAAGGTCACTTCCTCTTGCCACGAACGGTTGCAGACGAAGACCCACAGGCGACCATCCCGGCGCGTGGCCAGGACGTCCAGCATCGGGAATCCTCCGGGGAGTTCGCCGCAATCCGCCTCGACTTCCACGACTTCGCCTGGGAAGGCCGGGCGGTAGAGACGGAAAATTTCGCTGATGGATGTCACCGACACGCGCCCGCCGTGGTTCTGGAGGAGGCCCATGCCAATGATGAGATGTTCAAAAGCCGCCAGTTCGATGAATGGCGCCATGCGGGCCATCATGTGAAACATTCCAGAAACAAAGAGCGCATGCTGGGCATCGTCCGGCTCATAAAAATTATTTCCATCCCAGTGCGAGGCATGCAGCCAGTAGTTCCACTCGGGCAGTGCCAGTCTGGGGTTCTCCCATCCATGACGTTGACAATCTTCTATGAGTTGGAGGAAATCCGCCTCGATCTTCCCCACGCTCTCCACCGCATTGACAATCTTGTCCTCCGGGGTTTCGAACCACTGGCCTTTGTAGCGATTGATGGCGAGGACATCCACCAAACCACGAGCCTCCTTGAGGACGAGTTCCCGCAATTCGGTCTCAGGGGCGCCTGCTCCTCCGCCACACTGGGGCTCAGCCGGTCCGACGATGACGGCTCCGGGAAAGTTCTCCCGTATTGCCGGTACAAAAGTTTGCAGAGCTTCCAGAAACATGGGGGCATTCATGTGTGAGCTTTCCCATCGTCCATATTGCTCATTGCCCATCTGAAAATAAGCGCGCGGGAGTGGTAATTCACGCTTGCGATACCAATCGACGCAATACTTCGCCCAAGCGGCGGCGTCTTCCGGGGTGCCGCTGCCAATGTTTACGGTGATGTAAGGGCGGATTCCCTGTTGGTGGCAGGTTTCCAGGTATTCATCGGTCCCGAAGTCGTAGCCTGTGCGCAGCTTGAAGACCGGATCCGGCAAACAGGGGCGCAGATGGACGGGTCCTGTCCCGAGTTTCCAATGGTAATTCGTGGACATGCAGCCTCCGGGGAAGCGCATCACCGGGATTTGCATTTCAGCCATGCGCGCGATGACTCCCTCATGCAGGTGAGGCGAGCCCACCGGACGCAGGTGAATTTGGTCAAAAAGAACCACGCCCTCTTCCATGACAAACAGAAAAAACGTCGCGTTGTGATCCTCGCTGGGACAATGCAGGCGCGTCGTGTAACGCTTCCAGTAGGCGGTGTCCACCGTAATGCTTTCCCGGCAGTAGGCTGTCGCGCGGCTGGGGTGTGCTGTGAGTTGGATGTCTATTTTTACGGGGTGGTGCCGAACCTTCGCCCATATCTCGAGTTCCAATTCTTCGTTGGCTGCAAGATAGATTCCCGTCTGCAAAAACCCGCCATTCCCCGCATAGTTATTCACCAACTGAGACTCGTCTCCCGAAAGGAACATCCCCGGGACCAACTGGAGGTAGAAACTCCCGAGGTTGTTTCCGATCGGCTGCCATTCCGGTGCCAAACCGGTTTGCAAATTCGGGGGTCCGCAAAATTTGGGGTTTCGCAGCCGATTGGAAAGCATGCCCTCGTTGGTGGCGCTCGTCATTTCGAGGTTCACCCCCAGTAATTCCGCCGGTGCCACCTGTTGAGATGCCGCGCCAATGGTGAGGATCGCAGGTCGAGTGTTCTGTTCCTTCGGTTTAGCGGCTGGCAACACTTCCACTTCGGAAGCGTTGGAGATAGAAGACCCCTTCATACGGATAATCGTATTCAGCGAAATGGAAATCTGATCTTCTTCTTAAGCCCGTCGCCGCACTCGCCGCGAGAGCCAGAGCAGACCGCCAAGCCCGAGAAGTCCAGCCACCGTTGGCTCCGGAACCGGGGTATAATCAATGACGAGCTGGGGCAGCAGTCCGGACGATTGTCCTGATTCCATGCTGTGAAAATACATGAATCGGGATGCAGCCGGGGGAGCCTCGCTGTTTGTCAGATGGAACGCCACACCGGCATTCTCGGCGTTACTATCGGACAGCCATCCGTCCACCATGCTGGTGGCAAGGGTGAAACTATACGTGGTGCCCGCGGTAATCGAGGCGAACCCCTGGGAACCCACTTGGGAACCCAAGTCTCCCGCAGCCCGGGCGAACAACCCGCCGCTTGCCCAAGCGGTTCCGCTATTAACGCTATCATTCGTATAGCTGGTTTGATTGAGCCATTGTCCGGTGGCTCCAAGCCTCGGATCGGTGCCGGGCCCCGTTCCTTCGACCCATCCGGCATTATCCGGATCCACCTGCCAGAACTTCAATACTTCGCTGAACGAATAGGAATAGGAGTAGGCAGCCGTCATTTTCAGCGTCACTGAGTTGATTGTCGCGCCCCCGGGGATGGTTCCCGAGACGTTGAAACGCAGCAGGCTATATTCGCCATAGGCGGCATCGCCTGCATAAATACTTGCCCCCAAAAGCGCGCTTCCTCCGAGATTTTGGTAATTATTGCTGCTCCCAACGAAGGATGCCGTGACATTCGTATCGCCGGTCGGATTCAGCGTCACGACCGCTGCTTCGATCTGGGTGGGGGCGGCCACCAGGGCCATCAGAGCGGCGACAAATAAAGACGCCACGGAAGTCATGGGGCCATTGTTTTCGGGGGTATTTCGCATTTTCATGATGGAAGATCCTATAAAGAGTTTGGGATTGGGGGAATGCCGCGATTTGCTTCCGCCTGCCTTTTCTTGCCCGCGCTATTTTTGATTTTGTACCTGGTGAACGGCCTGCCAGTGGTTGGGCGTGAAACGTGTGTGTTTTTTGAAAAACCGGCTGAAATAAGCAGGCGAGGGCATGCCCACTTCATCGCTGACACTGCTGACCGAGCGTCCGGCGGCCAATAATTCCTTGGCCCGCTCGAGCCGTGCCTCGGTGACGTAGCTGTGCAGTGACTGCCCGGTGAATTTCTGGAAAATCCGATGAAAAAAATACGGACTGTAGCCGGCGAAGCGCGACAGGGACTGGAGAGTCAATTCCTCAGCAAGATTTCCCCGAATGTGCTCACATACGGAGTTCACAATGAGCTCTTGCGGCTTTGTCGAGGAGCGGTTCTGCCAGTCACTCACCGATTCAAAAAGGCAGCTCGTAATGATCAATTTCAGAAATTCCCAATGAACCGGCGAAAAATCGGCTGCGTTGCCGCACCAATCCCACAGACTGTGCAAAAGCCAGGGGGAGTGCCCTGAAATCACCTTCAGGGGAATGTCCTTCGCGATGCCGGGCGCATGGATTTCATTGATGTTGGACGACACGGAATGATGGTTAGAAATGTGCAGCCAGAGATGGCGGCAGGACCTCGAACGATTCCAAGGCATGATCTCCCGGTCATGGGCTTCGTGCCGGTCAAACAACATCACCACGCCGGGCGTGATGCGGTAAATTTTCTCCCCGAGAACAAACATCGAGATTCCGGACAACGCCAAAAAGAGTTCCCGGTGCGCTGGCGCGTGGGTGTGTGTGCGCAGAAATTCCGCAAATTTTGGCGGGTGACGTGAGGGTTTGACATCCGGTGCCGTCAAGGTGGACACCCAGCGCCACTGTTGATGGTTGGCAAGGAGTTGCTGTTCCTCGCTCGAAAGAATGTCCAAAAAGCTGAAAGGCTCTCTCATTTAATACAGGGGTTCCCAGTATTCAGGGACTTTCAGCGAATCAGCATCCAGAGGCTGAACATGTCCGTCCAGAAAGACAGCATTGAAGTGCTGCCCAGGGTGTCGAAAATCCGGGCCGGTCTTGGGATTCGAGAGAAATGTCCAGGCACTGATCAAGGCAATCAGTCCGCCGCCCCTCGATAAGGGAACGCTGTCCGCCGCAAGGACAAGGGTGGAAAAATTCCTCACACCCCTCAGATTGGCCGGGTTTGCACTCCATTGCAACTGGCTGGTAAGATGGACATAGTTGAATCCGTAGCTGATGCTCCAATTGTCAGCCGTCGAGGCAAAACCCCTGTTCGGAGGGCGTTTTTTGGAGTCTGGGTCTGCCGGACAGTCAAAAACGCGGGACAGCTTTCCCTCGGAGACATCGCCTTGCGCACCCATGTAAGGCGCGATATGTCCGGTCCAAAGATAATTGGGTCCGTAGGGTGCAACTTTCGACACCCCCCAATGCGGCGGCGCACAGCCATATTCATCAATGTAGCCGCGAAAGCCCAGGCCAATTTGCCGCAGATTTGACATGCACTGCACGCTGCTGGCCGTTTCCCGGACTTTTTTCAGGCCAACAAAAAGCAACGCCATCAACACGAGGATCACAAGGACGGACGCAAGAATCTCAATCAGGGTAAAACCTGTTGTCTGCCGGACCCGTGTGCCAAAAATCATAAGGCCTCAAATTCCTCTAATATTCCAAAACCAACACGGGCGGCTGAGGAGATTCACGGCTTTGAAAGATCGCAAATTTTGATTCGGGGACCTGCCGGGCATCTGAATTCATCCAAAGAACAATCCCGGCTTTGGCGAGATCCCGGTTTTTCTGCCAATTTTCAATCAGGCTTGGGGGCAGGCTGATTTCCATGGTCTGTTCTTTGGTGAGACCCATTTCACTGAGCGGATAAGAAGCCACCTCATTCTCGGTGAAGTCCATCAATCCGATATGTCCTCCGCTTAACCATCTTACCCCCTCATGGGTGGTGTCGTCCGTATGGGATTCCATGTTGAGATACAGTCCGTTGGCACCAGGAACCGTGATCGGATCCGTTTCCGGTTCCCGGAGGGACTCGCCGGTTCCCTCCACCCATCCAGCATTTTCTGCGGCGAGCTGATACACGGAAAGACGCTCCTGCCCCTCATAAACAGCCGCCGCATAGGAATACACAGGCGTGAGAATGAGAGTCGCTTTTTTAACCCTTGCTCCGACCGGAATCTTGCCGACGTCAAACCTCAGCAGGGAGCAACTTCCCCGATCAATGCCTCCGGAATGCAGCGAGGCTCCGATGGGGGCCGCCCCGCCGTTCAGAAGATTCTGACGGACAGGAGGCGTCGAGGAATACAAAAATGTGACGTCCGCCGTCGGCTCAAGCTCCAAGGTGGCCGCCCGAAGGCCGGGTGCCGCGCAGAAGGAGATGATCAGCAGCCAGCGACTGATTTCAAGAGGGGAATTCATCGCGGAGTCTGTAGCACAGGCTGGTGCGCCTCGTCCATGTTTCCACTTGTTCAGAGTTGTCTTTTATTGCCCTCCTCTCGGGAAAAGGGAAGTGTGTTCGGGTTCGATGCCGCAGGGAGAACTCCCTTCATTCGAAAATTTCGATGCCCGGGTCCGACTTCGCGCATGGCCATGATCAGGCGCGTGATCTCCAACGAGCAATGGAGAAAGAGCAAGAAAAGGTTCATCAGGGCGAGGAGGGATATTCCTTTTTCCAAGTACACAAGGCTTATTGGGAAGGATGATCCGCTTCCGCTTCTTTCCTCTCCTTTTCCTCTGCATCATCGCGGGTGCCTTGTCCTATGTGCGGGCAGAGACTGCCTCCTCCCTCCCTGTGTTTCAGGACGGAAAATCCTTTTTAGCTCTCGATGTCACCGAGGCACAGCGCAAACAATTTGGCGGGCTGCCCCTCGATCCGCTGGCGGATTTTTCCCGCGTCTTTGAAGCGATGACCGGAGTGGTACTGGGCGAGCCTCTCGCCGGCAAGGCGAAGCTGCGCATCGAGTTTCTTCCCGCCAACGCAGACTCGCCGCTGGCTTCGCTTCCGGTTGGAATCCGCGAGACCGCTTCGGAAATATCCGTCACACCGGAGGGCGTCACCATCCGCGGTGAAACGCCTGCGGGAATCTCCGGCGGTCTTTACAAAATCCTGGAGGATTGGGGGAATCGCTGGGTTCTGCCGGGTCCTCTCGGTGAAGTCATTCCGAAGCATAATGCCCTCTCACTTCCCCTCGGCACAAACATCGTACAGATCGGTTCAGACACAGGATTTGGCGCTTACTCTCCGGAGTCCATGGAGTGGGTGCAGCGCAATCGCCTCCTCCAGGCAACCTGGCTACCCTGCTTCCACTATTGGCGCTACGGCGTGGAGCCGGATAAATATTTTGCCTCCCACCCGGAGTATTATGCGCTGGTGGATGGCGAGCGCAAGCCGACCCAGGTGGAAACTACCAACCCCGAGGTCATCCGCCTCAAAGTCGAACACGCCAAAAAGTTTTTCCGCGCCAATCCTCATGCACGAACCTATCCGATGGACCCGGAAGACAATGGAGAATTTTCCGAGTCCCCCGAGTCCCTTGCCATTGACCCCCCGGGCACCACGTCAAAGACGGATCGCGTCGTCAATTTTGCGAATGCGGTTCTGCAGGGCTTCCGCGAGGAATTTCCCGCAAAGTCCGTTGGGTTTTACTCCTACTTCAAGCATTCCCTGCCCCCTGTGCGGGAAAAGGTTGATCCGAGCATGACGGTCGGCGTGACGCGCTTCGGGTATTGCACGCTGCGCATGACGCCAACGCCCAACACCCCATCACCGGAAAAGTTCGAAACCCTTGTGCGGGATTGGCTCAAGCTCACGCCGAACGTCTATGTCTATGAATACAACCCTCCTTCCTGGGGGGGAGCCCTGCCCTTCCCAAATTATCTCGACATGGCAGAATCCATGCGCCGCCTGCATAAAATGGGGGTGAGGGGATTCTATTCCGACTCCACACATATCGAGCACGCTCCCGGCGTATTCATCAACAGCTACCTGCGCCGCCGGATGATGGTTGACCCGAAACAGGATCCCCAGGCGTTGCTGGAGGATTTCACCCGTTCGTTCTTTGGTCCGGCAGCCCAAGCCATGCGCGATTATTACGAAACTTTGGCACAAGTCACCTCCAGCTACAAGGATCCCGCCCGGCCCAACTTGGGGGTCAGCATTTACCGGCTGGAAGAGATTTTCCCGCGCGATCTCGTCGCACGCGCCACGAAAAAACTCGATCATGCGCTCAAAACTCCCGGCCTCGATGAAATGCAGCGCAAGCGCATCGAGTATGTAAAACTCGGGCACGATTATCTGGTGCATTACCTCGCCGCCATTGATGCCGCCAAGGCGGGAAACTACGAAGCCGCCAAGACCGCCTTCGACAAAACATTTCGCCAGATTGCGCTCCAGGAACGGGTCAGCCCGAGCAAGTTTGATGACACCCGAACCCGGATGGAAGCGGCCCGCTCCACGACACTCGCCACGTATTTTCCCAAAGAGCAGGGCATGATAACGGACTGGAAAATCCTGGGTCCCATCCCCCGCAAGGAACTGGACAGGAAAACAGAAGCCGCCATCCTCGCTCAAATGACTCCCACCCCGGTCACGATCGGGGGAAAGACTTTCACATGGCAGCCTTATGCCTCCCAAGGCGGATTGCTGGACTTCAATCAGGCCTTTCACCGCTCCGGCCTGGAAGTCCCTTCCAGCAAGGTTTTCGCCAGCGCGTGCGTCGAGGTTCCCGAAGCCACCACGGCTACGGCTTATGTCAGTGGATTTTATCCTTTCACCGTTTTCTTGAACGGAAAGAAGGTCTTCAACCGGGATGGCCCCAACTTCGACTGGCCGGATAGGAACTCCGCACAGGTGACCCTCCACAAGGGAACCAACCACTTTGTTTTTCTCTCCGACGAGATGGATGTTTCCACGCGCGAGAATCCAATGACGGATGGCTTTGACTGGAGCCTCTCTCTCGGTCTGCGGGATCAGCAGGGCCTGCCCTTGAGCGTCCCTGTTGTCACCGGCAAGAAAACGCAATAAATCACAAAAATCCCGTATCACGGGAATTTGCATTTCGGCCATGCGGGATCGGACCTCCTCATGCAGGTGAGGCGATCCCACCGGGCGCAGGTGGATTTGGTCAAAAAGAACCACGCCCTCCTCCATGACAAACAGGAAAAACGTCGCGTTGTGGTCCTCACTGGGACAGTGCAGGCGCGTCGTGTAACGCTTCCAGTAGGCGGTGTCCACCGTAATGCTTGCCCGGCAGCAGGCTAATCACAACCGTCATGGAGCTTCGGTTTCAGTGTTGGCACGCACGCTGCTATGGGGAGGGAGAAAATGTCAAGAATCGCCATCATCGCCAGGCCGGATCTCCGGACGGCGCGCTCCCCTGCGGGGCGGGCCGTCGGGCTGACTGTTGGACCCGATGCCACCGGAGTCGGGACCGCCACCCTGCGCCGTCCCTTTGTATCCTGCCATCGCCACGACGCCAACACCGTCACCCGGTGCCAAACCGCCCTCAACGCCTTCCACGAACCCGCACAGCCATGAACCTCAAAGACCTCAAAAATTCCGGCCACCTGCCCACGCTCATCACCGCGTTTCTGTATTTCGACGTCAGCTTCATGGTGTGGACCGTGCTCGGCCCGCTAGGCGCACAGATTGGACAAACGCTGGAGCTTTCGCCCCAGGAAAAAGGCGTCATGGTGGCGTTTCCGATTCTCTCCGGTGCCGTGCTGCGCATCGTCCTGGGATTTGCCGTGGACCGCTTCGGCGCGAAGCGCACCGGCATTGCGGCACAGGGGTTTGTGGCGGCCGGGTTGGTCGCCGGGTGGCACTGGGGGCTGCCGACGTTTTTTTCGACGCTGCTGATGGGGGTGGTGCTGGGCTTTGCCGGCGCGAGTTTTTCTGTCGCCCTGCCGCAGGCGGGCCGCTGGTATCCGCCCCATATGCAGGGTTTGGTGCTGGGTCTTGCCGGTGCCGGCAATGTGGGGGTGGTGCTGGACAGCCTCATCGCACCGCGCCTCGCCGCCGCGTACGGCTGGCAGGATGTCTTCGGCTGGGCCCTCGTGCCCGTCCTTCTGGTGCTGGTCATTTACACCGTCTTTTCCAGGGAGGCGCCGGGGGAGGTGAAACCGAAACGCCTCACCGACTACGCGGATCTCTTCAAGCAACGGGACGCCCATTGGTTCTTCTTTTACTACACCATCAGCTTCGGCGGCTTTGTCGGGCTGGCCAGTTCCTTTGTGCTGTATTTCACGTCGCAATACGGCCTCTCGCCCGTCCGGGCCGGCGATCTGGCCGCTCTGGCCACCCTGTGCGGGGCGCTGTTGCGTCCGGTCGGCGGCGGACTCGCCGACAAGATCGGCGGCATCCGGGCGCTGACGATTTTCTATTCCCTCGCGGGTCTCTCCCTGTTGGGAGCCGCGTTGATCGCGCCGCTCGCCGCCAACCTCGCCCTCCTGCTCCTGGCGAGCGCCTCGTTCGGCATGGCCAATGGTTCGGTGTTTCAACTGCTTCCGCAGCGCTTCAGCCGGGAGATGGGACTCATGACCGGCCTCGTGGGCTGCGGCGGGGGCATCGGCGGATTTCTGCTGGCCACCCTTCTCGGATATTCCAAGGGGTGGACGGGCAACTACTCCAGCGGGCTGTTGATCTTTGCCGGCATGTGTGCGCTGGCCCTCTGCGGCCTGAGTCAGGTGAAATCCCGCTGGCGCAGCACCTGGGGCGCGGTGAGCGGCGCCCGCATCTAAGCCTCCACCCACCACGCCATGAACGACCTTGCCATTCTGGAAAACCAGCCCTTCAGCACCGAACAGAAGGAATACCTACAGGGGTTCTTCGCCGCCACCGCCTGTCGGCCCTTTGCCGGACATCTGCCCGACGGACGCCTCACCAGCGATCCCGGCTCGGGCCTTCCGAACGCCGCTGCGGAGACCGTCTTTGGCACGCCCCTCGAAGACCTTTGCGAGCAGGAGGTCTGGAAACGGGAACGCAACGGCCTCGACGTCTGGGACACCTTGGTCGAGCACGCCACCGCCAACAAGCTGCCGGACAAGAAGAATAGCTTCTATTTCCGGTTCCACGGCCTGTTCTACGTCGGCCCCGTACAGGAATCCTTCATGCTCCGTCTGCGCGTTCCGGGAAGCGAACTCACGAGCGCCCAGATGCGGGGCCTGGCGGAAATCGCCCGGGAATGGGGCGGCGGATACGCCCACGTTACCACGCGCGCCAATCTGCAGATCCGCGAGATCGCGCCGAAAAACATCCTCAATGTTCTGAACAAACTCCAGGAACTCGGCCTCACCGCCCGCGGTTCCGGCGTGGACAATCTGCGGAACATCACATCCTCGGCCACCGCCGGCATCGATCCCGCCGAACTCCTCGACACCCGGCCGATGGCCAAGGCCCTGCATTATTACATCCTCAACAACCGCGACCTCTACGGCCTGCCCCGCAAGTTCAACATTTCCTTCGACGGCGGCGGGTCCGTCGGCACGGTGTCCGAGACGAACGACATCGGCTTTGTGGCCGTGACCGTGGACAAGGGCGGCGAGGTGCCGCCGGGGGTGTATTTTCGCGTGCAGTTGGCGGGCATCACCGGACACGAACAATTTGCAAGCGACACCGGCCATGTCATCCGGCCCGCCGACGCCGTGGCGGTGGCGGCGGCCATCGTGCGCGTGTTCGCTGAAAACGGCGACCGCACGAACCGCAAGAAAGCCCGGCTGAAATACCTCATCGACAAGTGGGGCACCGACAAGTTCATGGAGGAGGTCGAGAAGAAGCTCGCCTTTCCGCTGGTCCGTCTGCCGCTTGTCGCCTGTCGCGCTGCGCACCCGCCGATCCCGCACGGCCACATCGGCGTCTTCCGTCAGAAACAACCCCAGCGCAACTACATCGGGGTGGTCACTCCGGTCGGCACCCTCACCGCGCGTCAGATGGGCCGCCTCGCGGACCTCGCGCAGAATCACGGTTCCGGCACGCTCCGTCTCACGGTCTGGCAGAACGTGCTCGTACCCGACATTCCGGACGGATTCGTGGAGACGGTGAAACGCCACCTCGCGCGCATGGGCCTCTCCCACCAGGCCTCCCCGATCATGGGCGGCCTCGTGGCCTGCACGGGCAACGCCGGATGCAAGTTTTCCGCCACCAACACGAAGGCCCAGGCCGTGGAACTGGCCCGCCACCTGGAGAAGAAGGTGCCGCTCGACCAGCCGATCAACATCCACCTCACCGGATGCCCGCATTCCTGCGCCCAACACTACATCGGCGACATCGGCATGGTCGGCGTCAAGGTCACGCACCACGGCGAGCAGGTGGAGGGGTATCACATCGTTCTCGGAGGACGATGCGTCGGCGGTCAGACCATCGCCCGCGAGGTCTTTCACGGCATCCCGTTTTCCGAGATCCCCCAACTCCTCGAAGGCGTGCTCCGCACCTACCTCGCCCGTCGCACCCACTCCACCGAAACCTTTGCCCAGTTCACCGCACGCCACAGCGTGAAGGAACTTCAGGAACTCTTTTCCACCTGACCGTCCATGAATCCCGCTCCATACATTCCCGACACCGCTCCGTTCACCTCCGCCCAGCGGTCCTGGCTCAATGGCTTTCTCGCCGGCCTGTTCTCCAGCACTCCCGAGTCCGCGGCACCGCCCGCAGCGGCCCAAAAAACGGTGAACATCTATTTCGGCTCCGAAAGTGGAAACAGTGAGGCACTCGCCAAACTCATCGCCAAGGCGGCCAAAAAACAGGGTCTCGCCTCCCAGGCGGTTGGGCTCGACAAGGTCCGGCTCGCGGACCTCGCCGCCCAGACGTTTGCCCTCATCGTCACCAGCACGTTCGGAGACGGCGAGCCGCCCGCCAATGCCGTCGCCTTTCAGGAGGAACTGCTTTCCGATGCGGCGCCGCGACTGGAGAATCTGCACTACGCCGTGCTCGCCCTCGGGGACACCAACTACGAACAGTTCTGCAAATTCGGCATCGAGGTGGACGCACGCCTGGAAGCCCTCGGCGCCCGGCGGCTTTACGAACGGGCCGACTGCGATGTCGCCTACGAGGATGCCGCCGCCGCCTGGCAGACCGGGGTGTTTCAGGTCATCGCCACCATGCCGGACACCGCCCCCGCCGCCGCCGCCGCCGCTCCGCCGGCAAGGACGGCGCCGCCCGCGGACGCTGGCTATTCGAAAACGCATCCCTTTCCGGCCGCTCTGATCACAAACCGCAAGCTGACGGCGGACACCTCCGCCAAGGAGACCCGGCACATCGAAATTTCCCTTGCCGGTTCCGGGCTGACCTACGAGGTCGGCGACGCGCTCGGGGTCCTGCCGACGAACTGTCCCGCGCTTGTGGACGACATTCTGCGCGCCCTCAATTGTGACGGCGAGGAAGCCGTGCCCACGCCCGACGGCGTCGAGGTCCCGCTGCGCACCGCGCTGCTGCGCCACTACGAAATCACGAAGATCCCCGCGCCGCTGCTCAAGGTCATCGCCGAGCGCAGTGCGGACAAAACCCTCGCGGACCTCCTGATCCCGGAAGCCAGGGACGCGCTGAACCATTATCTCCACGGCCGCGAGACCCTCGACCTCCTGGCCGACTTTGCGAGCGTCGCCTTTTCCGCGCCGGAATTCGTCTCCCACCTCCGCAAACTCCAGCCCCGCCTGTATTCGATTTCCTCCAGTCTTCACGCCTTCCCCGACCAGGTGCACCTCACCGTGGCGACGGTGCGCTATGACAGCCACGGCCGCTCGCGCAAGGGCGTGTGTTCCACGTTCCTCGCCGACCGCACAAATGGCACGGTGCCCGTGTTTGTGCATGTGTCCAAGGGATTCCGTCTCCCCGCCTCCGACGATACGCCCATCATCATGGTGGGGCCCGGCACCGGCATCGCGCCGTTCCGCGCCTTTCTGCACGACCGGAAGGCCCGGGGTGCCAAGGGGAAAAACTGGCTCTTCTTCGGCGACCAAAAGGCGTCCACCGACTTCCTCTACCGCGACGAACTCGAAGGCCTGCGCGCCGACGGCCACCTCACCCGCCTCGACACCGCCTTCTCCCGCGACCAATCCGAAAAAATCTACGTCCAGCACCGCATGCGAGAAAATGCCGCCGCACTGTGGGCGTGGCTCCAGGACGGCGCGTATTTCTACGTCTGCGGCGACGCCCAGCGCATGGCCCGCGATGTGGACGCCGCCCTGCACACGGTCGCCGAAACGGCCGGCGGCCTGTCCGCCGAAGCCGCCGCCGCCTTCGTGCAAAAACTCAAATCGGACAAACGCTACATGCGCGACGTGTATTAGGATGATCGTCCAGGAATCCAACCTCATTGACCGGCTCCTCGCGGAGCAGCGTCAATTGACGGCCGTGGAGCGCTTCTCGCAAAAACACGAGCGCGAGATGCTGCCCCTCCAGGCGCACCACTACCGCGACCTGATTCCCTTCTCCCAACCCGCCCCGGGACAGCAATACGCCTTCGAGGTCAATCTGGACAAATGCACGGGCTGCAAGGCCTGCGTGAGCGCCTGTCATTCGCTCAACGGCCTCGAGGATCACGAAACCTGGCGGGATGTGGGAACCCTCGTCGGATACGATCGCGGCAAGGCCTACCAACAAACGGTCACCACCGCGTGCCACCACTGCGCCGAACCCGGCTGCCTCGAAGGCTGCCCGGTGATGGCCTACGAAAAGGACGCGACCACCGGCATCGTCCGTCACCTCGATGACCAGTGTATCGGCTGCCAATACTGCACGATGAAATGTCCCTACGACGTGCCGAAGTACTCCGACCGCCTCGGCATCGTGCGCAAGTGCGACATGTGCCACGACCGCCTTGCCGTCGGCGAGGCGCCCGCCTGCGTGCAGGCCTGCCCGCACGAGGCCATCACCATCCGCCTCGTGGATGTCGCCGAAGTCTCCATCGCGTCCGCCCGCCCGGACGAACGCCTGCTGCCGGGCACTTATGATTCCGCTTACACCAAGCCGACCACGCGCTTTGTATCCTCGCGTCCCATTCCCAGGGACGCCGACGCCGCCAGCGCCCAGCGGCTCCGCAAGGAACACGCCCACTGGCCACTGCTCGTCATGCTCGTGCTCACGCAACTGGCGACGGGGATGCTTTTCTTCCTCGGCGTCGTCGCCTTCGCGGATTCCGCGGCCTTTCCCCGCATCCATTTTCCCATCGCGGCCGCCGCCTTCGGACTTCTGAATGTCGGCCTCCTTGCCGCCGTCTTCCACCTCGGCCGCCCCCTGGGAGCCTGGCGGTTTTTTCTCGGTCTGCGCACGTCGTGGATGAGCCGGGAGATTCTGGCTTTCAGCGGATTTGCGGGTCTGGCCGCCCCCGCCGTGGCCGTGGCGTGGCTGTTTCCGTCCTTCCCCTGGCTCATCCCGGTCGTGGCCCTCACCGGCCTCGGAGCGGTCTTCACCTCGGCGATGATCTACATCGACACCCGCCGGTATTTTTGGACGCCGGAGTTGGTGGGCGGGCGGTTCTTTGGCTCGGTGTTCACGCTCGGGGCCGGCGCGACCCTGGCCTGCGGCGGACCGGCCTGGCTGGCGGGCGTGACCATGGGACTGCTCTTTGTAACCTTTGCCTGGGAAATGTCGCGCCACCACGACGCGTTGCAGGACTCCGACGCGCGCACCCATTCCTCCGCGCGGATCGTGGACACGCTGATGCCGCGCCTGGTGCCCGCGCGCGGCGTGCTCTTCCTCGCCGCGCTCAGCTGCCTGGCCGCCGAATTGGCCGTTCCCGGCGTCGGCTGGGCCCTCGCGGCTCTCGGCACCCTGCTCGCCGGAGCGGTTCTGGAACGCTATGTGTTTTTCACCGCCGTGGTGCCGCACCGCATGCCGGGGGGATTCATCCGATGATCGCCTCCCTGGAGGCCCTGCTCCGGGCGCGCTCCGGCGTGCTCACGGAGAAACTCGTCCGCCAGCCGGGTGCCTTCGGCCTCGGCCAGGTGCCGTCCCGCCTCAAACCCACCGCCACCACGACCATGGTGTGCGGCTACTGCTCGACCGGCTGCGGACTCAACGTCCATCTCAGGGACGCCGCCGCGATCAACCTCAGCGCCGATCCCGACTATCCGGTCAATCTCGGCATGGCCTGCCCCAAGGGGTGGGAGGCGCTCGCGCCGCTCAGCGCGCCGGATCGCGGTACCACGCCCCTCCTGCGCAATGCGGACGGCGTGCTGGAAGCCACGTCCTGGGCGCGGGCGATGGAGGTGTTTTGCGGAAAACTCAAGGCGCTTCAGGCCGCGCACGGACCCGAGTCCGTCGCGTTCCTGAGCACCGGCCAGATTCCCACCGAGGAGATGGCCTTTCTGGGATGCCTGTTCAAATTCGGCATGGGATTTGTTCACTGCGACAGCAACACGCGCCAGTGCATGGCCACCGCCCACGTGGCCTACAAGCAGTCCTTTGGCTTTGACGCGCCGCCCTACACATATGCGGATTTCGAGGAGTCCGACGTCCTGGTCTTCATCGGCGCGAATCCCTGCATCGCCCATCCCATCATGTGGCAAAGGGTGATGCGCAATCCCCACAAGCCCGAAATTCTCGTCCTCGACCCGCGCCGCACCGAGACCGCCATGGCGGCGACCCAACACTATCCGCTGCGCCCCAAGTCCGACCTCATCCTCCTCTACGGCCTCGCCCATCTGCTCCTGCAACTCAAGGCCGTGGACCGCGCATTCGTCGCCGCCCACACGACCGGATTCGACGCCTTCGCGGAATTCGTGCGCGGGTTTCCCGTCTCCCGCGTGGCGGAGGAAACGGGCCTCTCCGAGGAAAAGCTCTGGCGGCTGGCCGGCACCATCGCCCAGGGAAAGCGGGTTTCGTTCTGGTGGACGATGGGCGTGAACCAAAGCCACGAAGCCACCCGCACCGCCCAGGCCATCATCAATCTCGCCCTCATGACCGGTCACATCGGCCGCCCCGGCACGGGCGCCAATTCCATTACCGGCCAATGCAACGCCATGGGGTCCCGGCTCTTTGCCAATGTCACCAGCCTCATCGGCGGACATGATGCCAACAATAACGCCGACCGCGCCAAGGTGGCCGGCATCCTCGGGATTCCCGAGACCGTCATCCCCCGCCAACCCGCCATGGCCTACGACCAGATCGTCGAAGGCATCGACTCCGGAAAAATCAAGGCCCTGTGGGTGATCGCCACCAATTCCTCCCACTCCTGGGTACAGCAAAAGCGCTTCAACGCCCTGGTGTCCAAACTCGATTTTCTGGTCGTTCAGGACATGTTTCCCACCACCGAAACCGCCACCCGCGCCCACCTCTTTCTGCCCGCCGCAGGCTGGGGCGAGAAGGAGGGCACGCTCATCAATTCGGAACGCCGCATCGGACTCGTGAAAAAGGTGCGCATCGCCCCCGGTCAGGCACTTGCGGACTTTCAGATCTTCCGCCTCATCGCGGACGCCTGGGGCTGCGGCGCGTTGTTCTCCCGCTGGACGTCGCCCGAGGCGGTCTTCGGGCTGCTGAAGGACATTTCCCGCGACCAACCCAACGACATCACCGGCATCTCAGACTACCGCATGATCGATGAGAACGGCGGCATCCAATGGCCGTTGCCGGGTCCGCCCTCCGAAGGAACTCCCATCGCACGGGAACGACGCCTGTTTGCGGATGGAAAATTCTTCACCCCGGATGGACGCGCCCGCTTTATTTTTGAGGAACCCCGGGAGATGCCGGAGAAGCCCGATGCCGCCCACCCCTTTCTCCTCCTGACCGGACGCGGCACTTCCTCCCAATGGCACACCAACACCCGCACCGGAAAATCCGACGTGCTGCGCAAACTCTATCCGCCCGATTGCTATGTGGAGATCCATCCCGATGACGCCGCACGCCTCGGCATCCTGCCTGGCGAGACGATTCGCGTGACCTCCCGGCGCGCCACCATCGCGGCCACGGCCTTTGTGACACCCTCCGTGCAGCCGGGCCAGATCTTCGCGCCCATGCACTATGCCGAAGTGAATCAACTCACCTTCCCCGCCTTCGACCCCCACTCCCGCCAGCCGTCCTACAAAGCCTGCGCCGTGAATGTCGAAAAGACGAACCCGTGAGCCCGCTCCGATAACGATACGGATTCGATGGCGTGCCCGCAGACGTCGGGCAGGCAGATGACAAAAAGGCCGCAGAACAAGTGTTCCTGCGGCGGGGTGATTTTTACCCCTCGAAGTTCAGGAAAAAATCAAAAATCTCCCGGGGGAAACTTGGCGTCAGGCTGCATTTTCTTGCAAAAAGGCCTTGAACGACGGTGTCACAGGGTTGGATCGCAGAAAGACTCA
>JACSRU010000162.1 GCA_014879575.1 Chthoniobacterales bacterium
ATCTTTAGCTATTTAGCATTGCATATTTAGCATCCGCGATTTTCCGATTTTATGATGCCGGGGAGTATAACAGAGCTTCTTGCAAAGCTTGCCGAGCGCGACGAGAGGATCGCCGCGCTGGCAAAAGAGAACTTTTTGTTGCGTCAGAAGGTGGACGCGCTGGTGAGGAAGATCTTCGGGAGCAGCAGCGAGCCATTCAACCCGAACCAGCTTGAGCTGTTCGGAGTGACCCCTGCGGCGGAGGCCGAAAAAGCGGAAAAAGGCTGCGCCTCCTTTTCGGGGGAGGCTTCGCGAGAAAAGGGTGAGCGGCGCGACCGCGCGGCCCGCATCCCGGAGAACCTTCCCGTGGAGGAAATTGTGATCGACCCCCTGGAAGTTCAGGCCGAGCCGGAAGCCTACAAATACATCGGGGCGGAGGTGAGCGAGCAACTCGACTACACGCCCGGCACGTTCCGCAAAGTGCGCACGGTGCGGCGCAAATTCGTGGCCAAGGAGGTCGAGGACGCCAAGCCCGTGATCGCGCCGCTGCCTCCCAAGCTCCAGGACGGCTGCATGGCCGCACCGGGGCTGCTGGCCAATATCGCGGTGAGCCGCTTCGTGGATCACCTGCCCTTTTACCGCCAGGAACAGATCTTTAAAACCCGCCACGGAGTCCACATCCCGCGCCAAAACATGGTTCGCTGGATGGAGATGGTCGCCGACCGGCTGGAGCCGATTTACAAAACGATCAGCGCTCAAGTGCTCGGGGGCGATTACATCCAGATGGACGAAACTCCGATCCGCTACCTGGACCCCGGAAACGGGAAAACCCAGATTGGCTACCTTTGGGTCACCGGAAAACCCGGAGGCGACACCGTCTTTCGATGGAAAACCAGTCGCGCCGCGCAGTGCGTGAAGGAGATCCTGCCGCCCGAGTTCAAGGGGATATTGCAGACCGATGCCTACGCGGCCTACGGGAGCTTCGCTCGGGAACGCACGGAGGTCACGCTGGCCGGCTGCCTGGCCCATGTCCGCCGCAAGTTTTACCAGGCCCGCGAGCAAAAGCCGGGAGTCGCCCACTTCATTCTCAGCCACTTCGCCGCCCTCTACTGTGTCGAATCCTCCCTGCGCAAACGCAAGGCCGGCCCTGTGTTGAGGGAGGCCGACCGCGCCTCCGCCTCCCGCCCGATCTTGGAGCGGCTGGGCCGTGCCATCAAAATGCTCCAGCCCCACTTCCTGCCGCAGAGCAACATGGGCAAGGCCATCGCGCACGCCCTCTCCGTCTGGCCGTCCCTGCAAGTTTACCTCACGGCCGGACGAGTGGAGATCGACAATAACCTGGTCGAAAATGCGATCCGGCCCTCCGCCATCGGCAAAAAGAACTGGCTCTTCATCGGGGCAGCGGAAGCCGGGAAAAAGACGGCCATCCTCTACACCATCGTCGAATCCTGCCGCCGTCGAGGCATCGATCCCCTGGCTTACCTCCACGACGTGCTCACCCGCCTCCCGCGATCCACCAATCACACCGTCCACGAACTCACCCCCGAGAACTGGGCCAAGGCTCGCTCCGCTTCCAAGAAACAATACGCCGCCGCAGCGTAGGTGTTGGAAGTGTCAGAACTCCGCGTTCTGACGGTTACGCAAAATATCCGGCGGTTCTACCCACCTGTGCTATAAAGCCCGCTTACGTTCATCACCCTTACTCTCGCAGGCTTGGTTGTCGTCAGTTCTGCATGGGTCTTTCCTAATTTTGAAACAGCCCAGATCCGATGGGCTGACGGTTCGACCGAGATCGACCAGTGGCCTTGGATTACAGGAGGGGATGCACAACGTGGGAGATTCTTCCTCAAGACGAGTGTCAATCTATCGTTTCTCCATCCTCGAAAGTTTTTGATCGTTGCTGATGACGAACTCCGGGAAGTCGAGGTCAATGGCCAAACTGTCGGCAATGCAGGGATGCCCATCAAGTTTGACCAGTTCCACCCGGCACTCCTCGACCTTGGAAGCGGCCTGCGGCTGGGAGCCAACGAGATCAACTTCGAGATGGCGAATCTCGACGGCCCCGCCGGTCTGCGGATCCACGTTCATCCGCTTGACCCGCTCTGCTTGGCATGGACGGTTGCGCTCATTTCACTTGCCGGATCGGGCACTCTCCTCCTGAGCCGAGCCCATCCGGGGACTCTTGGCGGCTGGTGCGGCGGAGTTCTGTTCACGGGGATCGCACTCCGTATCCTTTATTGGGTCGCCACGCCGTATTACCTCCGCGCCTACGATTGGGGAGGGCATCTTCAATTCCTCCGTTACGTGGCGGAGCATCTGGCCCTGCCGCCGGCTGATCATGGTTGGGAAACGCATCAGCCTCCTCTTTACTACATGCTCGGTGGGCTGTGGATGCGGCTGACCGGTCAGACAACATGCTCCTGGCTCTATGGTCAGTGGTCGGCTTTTGCCCTAGTTCTTTCAGTCTCGTCCCTTGTCGTTGGGACTCTGATCGGTCAAAAGCTATTCCCGAACCGCATGGAACCCCGCGTGAGTTTCCTCGCAATCCTCGCATGCTTCCCGGCACTGGTCTTTTATTCTGCGCGAATCAGCAATGACACGCTTTTTGCCTTTCTGAGCCTCCTTTGGCTGTGGCTTTTGCTGAAATGGTGGGAGTCCCCTTCCTGGCGCACATGGTTTCTGGTTGTCGGGTGTGTGGGCGTAGCCTTTCTGGTGAAAAACGGTGCCTTGGTGCTTGCTGGTGCGACCGTGCTGTGCGCGGCAATCCGCTTGCGGTCCATTATACCTACGGTCAAGGCGGTTTCAATTCTCGCTTCGGCAGTTGTGCTGTTCTCCGGATGGTATCAGATTCCTCGCGCTCTTTCTGCCTCCGATCCATCTTCGTTCGTCATCGGAAAGTATCACCTGCTGGAGGAGGAATTGCGCGTTGGCGGGAGTCTCCCGAACATGCTCATATTCAATCCGATTGCTGTGTTACAGATTCCGTTCAACCATCCTTGGATTGACGACTACAGGAGGCAGTTCTTCCCTGAATACTTTTTTAAGTCGGCCCTCTTCGGGGAATGGGCCTGGGGCCGACACCTTCTTTTTCCGGCTCGGCTTCTCGTGCTGGCCGCCTTTATTCTGATGATCGTAGCTGTTCTTGGCTTGCTGACCGCAATTCGAGATCGCTATTGGGCCTCTTGGCCACTTGTCATTGCGTCCGCGAGCATGGTCGCTGCACAGGCGGCTTACGTCATGAAGGAGCCCTTTTCCTGCAATCAGGACTTCCGTTTTTTCGTCGCACTCACCATCCCTCTCGCTGCCTTTGCCGCGCTGGGTGCCTCACGCCTGCCGGGGGGAAATCTTGTCATCGCGCTCTTCTGTGCCGCCTCGGCGAGCTTCCTCATTCCACTTCTTTATGCGTGAGAATACAGAACCACGGATTGCACCGATGACACGGATAAAAAGAAGAGCGACACGCAAGAGACCGGAGGGACTTTTTCCTCAAGCCTACGGTCCATTCCATCCTCCCGCTTCCCATCCGTGTAATCGGTTAAATCCATGGTCGAATTTGCTCCAGATTTTTCGCTCCCCTTGATTTTCAAATGTTACAATTTTGTCGCAATTCGAAGCGCGCACTTTTGAATGCGCTGGAAGTACGTGCAGCAGAGTCCATTGCGCAGATAATTGAGGATTGAAAGCGCTCGATAAAAAATTGCTCTATTGGGGTTGACGGATCACCAGCTCGCGGGCAATCTCCACGCGTTCAGAATCACGTTTTTAAGAAAGTCAAACGAAAATCGTACAAGCGAAAGCCACAAAACCATGAATAATCGCACGACATTGATTGGACTCGGAGCCTTTGCAGCCTGCCTCTGGCTGGTAGCCGTCACCACCTACGCCTCGCAGGTTAAACGCGAGGGCGACGGAATCAAGCCGATCCAAATGCAGAACGTTTCTTGTTCATCCAGTTCTTCCAGCGGAGGAGGAGAGTAGGGCGTCGTTTTTAGATCGAGAACGCCAGCCGAGGCACCCCCCACCGGAAGCTGGCAAACAAAAAACTGACTTCGAATGAACACAGGGGGACACAGTTTGATGAATAGAAGCGGGAGGCATTTGCGCTTCCAGCCTTCTTTTCCCCCATCTGTGTCATCCATGCCATCTGCGGTTAGATGCCTTCTCCTTGGCTCCATCTTTCTCCCCTCCGTGGTTTTCGGCTGTGGGATTGGGTGGACGGAGCCCAAGAGCCACTTCGAAGGAGTGGATTACCAAGGCCACGTCATGCACGTTGAGAAACTGGGTGATCTTCACGCAGGTAAGGGGCTCTCCCTGCCCATCTTCGCTGTCTTTACATCCCACAGCGGGAATGATTCGCCCTACGCCGGACACGGATGGACCGTGCCGCTTCTTGAATCCCGGATGCTGCAAGTGGACGAGAACGGATTCAAGCTGGACCAGCCGGACGGATGGTTCCGCATGTTCGGGCGAGATAAGAACAACCCGAACATCCTTAACGGCCAAGGCGGCTGGAAGGCGGAAATCCGGGGCGACACCATTACCGCCTGGGCCGATTGCGGCAGCAAGCTGGTTTTCAACAAAGGTCGGCTCGTCTCCATGCAGTTGAAGGACCGCAAGTTTGATTTTCTTTACGAAGGGAACCGGGTTTCTGAAATCCGGGAGGGAGCGATGCCAGTCCTCCGGGTGGAGAAAGAAGCCATCAGCGGAGAAGTGACCGGGCTCCGGCTTGCCGACAACCGGCAGATTGGGCTGGAACGCAGCGAGCGTCCACGAGTGCAGGTCATCAACAATCAGAATCTCGTCGGAGGGATGGGCCAGAGTCTGAGCAAAATAACCCGGGCAGACGGCACTGTCCGCACTATCGATTACGCTGTGGACGACAAGCTCAACCCGACGATGAAGCTCGGTGACCGCCTCATCGTATGGAACCCGGCCAGCAAGAAGATCGTCAAAGACGGCGACTGGACCTACGACATTAAGGCTGGAGCTGGCCCCTTCGACAACGCGGCCATCGGCAGGAAGAACGCCCAAAACCAAAGCGAGTTTTGGCACCGCGACGGGGTCAAGGGTGAGGAGATAGTTCAGGAGATTGATGGGGTTAAGAAAAGGGTTTCTTGGTTCACAAGTGGGAAGTTGGCTGGGAAGTTGCGCTCAAGGACAATCTTCGAGAGTTCAAATCGTGTTGATCAAACGAGTTACTCGTACGATGAGAAAGGACGAGCTTTGAGGGAAGTATTCCCCACTGGCGACTCTGCTGAGTATATATATCTGAATGATTCATCAACAAATTACATTAAGATATGGCGAATGAGTAATGGACTTGCTTTTGCATATCTGTATATCGACGGTCTCCTAGCTGAGCAAACTCTTCATGATGGAACCTTTGTAAATCACTTGAAGACCGAATTCTCGAAGCAGAAATCCACTGATCTCAAACTACTAATGACACAACACAATATACAACTCTAATGAAAGCCCTAATTGCCTCACACCAAATGAAAATAATAATTGCGAGTTCAATGCTCTTCATTGGGCTCACTCAAATGAACGCTGAAGACTGTTGCGGAGGTCAACCGTTGCCTGCCAACAAGGAGTGCTGCGGGGATCAACAGTACGACCCCAACCCTCGAGATCCTGAGCAGGCCTCATTTAACCTGAGCGCGATAGTGAACGTAGTTAAGGGGGCTGTGGATTCAACAGGAAAATGTTCAGTAAACCTTCCAGGAGACAATCTAACGCTTTCTCTGACGAAGGAGAAAGTCGATTTGTGTTGTGAAGAAGAAATTACCACGAGGTACAAATACACAGGAAGCATAAGCGCGGATGCGCTGGGTGCAACATGTGATTTTCCGCTAGTCGGAGTTCCCTACCTTGCTGAAGCGGGTGCAACTATAGAGATTAACTCAGGGATTAGCGCGAACGTTGCTTCAACTCCAGACTGCGAGGATGGCGAAATTTGCTTTTCAGTATCTTGTCCGCTCTCCGTAGATGGGGGAATTTACGGACAGGTGGTCGACAGCAATGTTCTAAGAATATCCGGCACGGTCGGAGCTAGCGCAGATGCCGGATTGGAGTATTGTTTGGAGTCTGGACTCAAGGAAGACTCCGCTTACTACTGCGTCACTCCGAACGCAACTGTCAGTTTCACATTTTTGAGTTTTGCGACTGGGTCTTGGAGTTGGACTGGCAGCACCTATTGCTCGTAACACGATGAAATCAATCATTTTCTGCGTATTAGTTGGGTTAGGATTGTGTTCTGGGAGTGCGAAGTCAGAACAGCCCGATCTTGACCTTTATAGAGTACTTCTTGATGCCTCTGATAAGGATTTCACAAAAGACCCCGAAAGTCTTCAAGACGGGAAATACGTGTACATCATCGAAGCCCATCGTTATCCCCAAGGAACGGCGATAGGCCGAAAATCAACGGCACCTTCTGAGGTTTTGAAAGAGCGCGGAGCAGAGACAGTGGAGGATCTAGTTTCGGCATTTCTTAATTTCGGAAAGTCACCCGCGGATGCGGAGTCTCTTGTGAAGAATCTATATTCGGAGGATTCATTCGAGGCGATCATGGGGGTTTTGTCTAACCCTGAATCAGGACGTCGCTTCCTTGATGGGATTATGTCCATAGAGGCTACTTCGTTGATAATCCTGTACCGTTTATCGGATCAGGATTTCGTATTAATTACATCAACTCAGAAGGCTGACTCCCTGGGTGGGGACTCGATTCTGCCGTTCAGACTGCGCCGTGAAGCAAATAAATATGTATTCGTCGCTGGTGACTTGTCGCCAACTACTCGATACAAAAATCTGTTAACTGCTTTCATAAAAATGGGGAATGGTGTCCCAATGGACAAAATTGAGTGAAGGTTACAGGATTAACCCATGTTTTCGAAAAGAAGTGTTCTTCAAATCTCCATAGCTGCAATCTTCTTTACCTTAAGTGTGGCGTATGCTAACGAGGTATTTTTAAAGTCCAACTCCCTTGTTCTTGATGAGCTTGCAAAGGGAGATGAAGTTGCGCGATCTTTGACTGTTGTAAACTCTGGAAAAACACCAGTCTTCATCAGGAAAGTGATTGCGTCATGTGGATGCACGGCCGTCCTGGACGGTGATCGTGAGGTTCCTGCACATTCAGAGCTTGTAGTTTCCTTGCTAACGAAGGGGCCTAAACAGGCTGGTTCAACGATTCATGTTTTCGTGATTTTTGATCAGCCAGATGAGCTGAAACTGCATGCAAAACTCGAGTTTATTTCAAAGGAAGCGGAAGAACTCAGGGAGATAGTTGTAAATTCCGACGACATCCTGCCGACTAGCGTGCTTCAGTGGTCGCGCCCATTCGACGACGGTTGGAAAGTTGTCAAAGTGAAGTCTTCATTGCTGAAAAATGGAAACGATCATAGTTTTATTCTCGGGGACTTCAGCTTCACAGTAATCGATGTCTCCAGCCTTTATTCAACTCTGATTGTCAAACCGGATCGTGTTTTGGACGATCAGTCGGTCACACTTACAACGGCTGAAATTCGCAAGTTGCTAGATCGTTTTCCCAAATGAGCAACGATCAACTTATTGGAAGGCTTTCTCTTGCAGTCACCGCAATGTTATTTGCAGTAAGCCTCAGGCAAGTCTGGAAGTTTATTCATTACTCAACTTTTCAAACTGTAATCGGAACTATCACTTCAAACTCAGTCGAGGCGTCTGTTGGTGCTGGCGGCGTAACAGGTTATGTTCTTAAGGTCCAGTACGAATACGCTGTTGATGGGGAAGTCTTTTTTGGTGTTCGATTGCATAGCCTTGGCACCTTATCTTTTCGAAATCCAGATGCAATCAAGGCATTGCAGCGGAATACAAATCTTGAAAATGGAGTTAGTGTAAAAGTTTTTTTTGATCCTAATAAACCGAACACTAGCTATCTAATCAATGGCCCAGGCTTAATGATCATTATTCCGCTTATCGGCAGTTTCTTCTTTTTGGGAATGGGGCTGTTTCTCGCTTGGTAAGCATGTGTATTCTATGAAGCGGTGAGTTGGATGGGTGAACTAAGGCTCAAGCGTGTATTGCGATGCGAATAGCTTTTTTCTGTTTCGACCAAATTCAATACTATTAAACGAAACCCCTGTTAAAATGTGAGCGCTCTGGAATACGGCAATCAGCCGCAAAGCATTTGTGCTAATGCATTATCTATCAGAAAAAATGCGAGCGCAGAATTTATCATTCACAATGCTTCCTTTAGTGCATTCACATCGGGATTTACGTGCATTGTTGGCCCATCTGGCTGCGGCAAAAGCACACTTCTGAGAGCCCTGTCAGCTCGAGGACGATTCAGTGCTGGTTCCGTCCTTCTCGGGGGCCACTCCGTGTTAATGCTTCACCTGAATCTTCCGCTCGCCATCGGCTACCTGCCCCAGTTTGGTGCTTTTCACGCTGACTTGACCGTCCGCGAGGTTCTTGACATCGCCGCCCGGCTTCGCCTCCCCCGCTCGGTTTCTCCATGCCAGCGCAAAGAATGGCTGGATCATATCATCGATCTTTCCCGGCTTCGGTCCCAGTTGGATCAGTCCTACCGAACCCTTTCCGGTGGTCAGATGCGACGGGTGGCCCTGGCAGAGGAACTGATCGGTGATCCGCCGTTTCTCTTTCTTGATGAGTTGACCAGCGGGCTGGATGAGTTTTCCGACCGGGAGATGATGCTTTGGCTGCGCGACCTCGCGCACGTTCATGGGAAGACGGTCGTGCTGGTCACCCACGCAACCTATCACCTTGATCTGTGTGACTCGGTCCTGTTCCTGCACAAGGGGCGGCAGGTGTTTTTCGGTCCCTATCCTGACCTGCTTGCTACTCATGGGGTCCATTCTGTAGCCGACCTTTTCGAGATTTATCAGACGCAAGACCCGGAGATCCCCGACCCGCCAGCGTTGGAAGGGCCGCCTCCTGAACCGCAGCCGCTCAAGACCGCCCGCCCGCCGGGTGGGTTTATTCAGTTCCCAATCCTGCTGACCCGGCAGGCCAGGCTGTTTCTGCGGGATCGAGGACAGCTTTGGCTCCATCTGATTCTGGCGATCACGTTCCCCGCTCTGGTGGCGGTTTTTGCTTACCAGGGATTGCCCCAAGTTCGGCAACTGACTCTGGCGTTGGAGTCCAACATCGTCAAAACGCTGGCCGAGCAGCTTCTCTACCTTAAAGAGTCTTTCAACGCGGCCTCGCTGGTCTCGGGACTGGCGATGTTCCAAGTCATTTTGCTCACCCTGATCGGCGCGAATAATGGGGCGCGAGAGATTGCCAAAGAACATGATGTGCTCGTCAAGGAGCTTCGGGTGGGGCTCTCCCCGGCGGCGTATGTGACGACCAAGTTCCTGCAAGTGGCCTTTCTTTGCCTGCTTCAGGCCTTCTGGATGACTTGGTTCGTGAAAACCGTCTGCGGGTTTCCGGGTTCCCTCTGTGCGCAGTTCGGGATTCTCTTCGCAACGATTCTGGCCATGAGCACAACCTGTCTGGCAATCTCTGCGGCCTGCAAAACTCCGGAGCGGGCCAGCCTTTTGGCCATCTACTTGGTGGGCTTTCAACTCCCGCTCTCCGGCGCGGCACTCGCTCTTCCTGATTGGCTCTCGCTGGCCTGTCGTCCATTCATCGCCGCGTATTGGGGATGGAGCGGTTATCTAAAGACATTCGAGGACACCCGGCACTACGATATCGTCAAGCAGTCCACGGCAACGTTCATCGCGCCATACGGAGCCAGCATGGCCGTGCTAGGCCTCCATGTGCTCATCGCGCTCTTTCTGGCATGGATCTTCGTCGGCAAACAAAGGAACAACGGATTTTGACCACAGATTGCACAGATAACACGGATAAGGGGGAGTTGGTTCATGGGGAACTGACGCGGAAGATCCTTGGCTGTGCGATGACGGTACTCAATGGACTGAAGCCTGGTCTGGATGAGAAGTTGTATGAGCGGGCGCTGGTCATTGAACTTACTGGGGAGGGAATTCAGGTGGAGCAGCAGCCGGTGTTTGATGTCGAGTATCGGGGGCAGAGCATTGGGAAGTTGATTCCCGATTTGATTGTCGGCGGTTCAGTGGTCGTTGATGCCAAAGTCGTCTCGGCCTTCAATGAGACCCACCTTGCCCAAATGACCGGCTACTTGGCACTCACCGGGCTCAAGGCCGGACTTCTGATCAATTTCAAGAATGCCAAACTCGAATGGAAGCGGGTGGTCCGATGAAGAATTTGACCACGGATCGCATAGATAACACGGATAGGGAAGGGGTCAAAACTAACACTTCTTGGACCGTCCATCGCCCCGATCAATGCCCGTTACAGGAGTCATCTGTTCCCTCCATTTTTTCAGGAATTCATCCGTGTAATCAGTGTAATCCGTGGTTCTACCTCTTCCTGTTTATTTTTTCCGTGGTTTGTCCTCTGGGGGCACAGGAGATCGAGAAGATTTCACTGCGGCCTGCCAAGGACATGACGCGGGCGGATATTTATGTCTGGTCACCGGTTCCGCGTCCGGAGGCGGTACTGGTGCTGACTCCCGGAACCAATGGGAATGGAGAAGGATTGATTCGTCAGAGGGAGTGGCAGGAATTTGCCCGTGAGCAGAAGCTCGCGTTGGTTGGGGTGTCCTTCGCTTCGCCAGATGCCATTTTGCACGAAAACCGGGGGTATTACTACGCCGCACAAGGCTCGGGTGAATTGTTATTGGAAGGCATCCGCAAAGCGTTTCGCCGTGATCTGCCAATAGTCCTGTTCGGGTTTTCCGCCGGGGCGCATTTTTCCTCCCGGTTTGTGGAGTGGAAGCCGGAACGGGTGATCACTTGGTGCGCGTATTCCGCCGGATGGTGGGATGAGCCAACGGAAGCGAAGGTGACTCCACCGGGAATCGTGGCCTGCGGCGAGGAGGATGGGCGACTCGGAGCCTCGCTGGTCCATTTCAAACAGGGACGGGCTCTGGGGCGGCCATGGTTGTGGGTGGAATTGCCGAAGACCGGGCATTCGTGTCCACCGGCGATGACACAGTTTGCGCGTGACTACTTTGGCGCGATTTTGCGCGGGAAGGGTCAGCTTGATCCTCAAAAGGATGGGCAGTGGGTGGACGTGGATCGCCTTGAGCAGGTTCCCAATGGCAGTGAGCATCCGTCAGTGATGGCTTGGCTCCCGGACGCCAAGCTCTATGATGAGTGGCGGAGACTCAGCACACCATGAAAGCTTATTTGATACTTTTTGCCAGCTTGATTGGATCGGCAGCGTCTTCGCTCGCCGCCGGGGAATTCTTTGAAATCCAAAAGATCGACCACCTTACCAAGGCACCACGGAAGGGTCCGGCTGTCTACCGGGAAATTCCCGTGCTCGACAAAGAGGGCAAACCGACAAAGGAACAACAGACTGTATTCGTTCCTTGCCTTGCTGTGCGAGTCGCATGTGAAGACCAAATCAAATCTTCGAATACTATGGCGAAGGTCTATTTTTACGACCGAGACCGGAAACTGATCGACAAAGTAGATAAACCCTCACCCTCTGGGGAACTTGGAGCAGGGCATTTGCATGCCACCCCCGTATTTTTTCCCAAAGAGAAGCCGGAGACGATTTTCTTTGCCCTGCCGGACAAGGTGCTGACACACAAGGGAGAATGGTCAGCCGTGGTTATCTTTGGAGACAAACAGGGCGTTCAAGCCGAGGTTTTTCCCCGACAAGGGATGGTAACGAGTTACGATTTTCCAGAGAAGAATCTCTACGAGAACAGGCGACAGGCTGGGCCACGAAAGGTCTTCATGGACCCGCTGGTTGAACATATTGTGAAGACCCGCGTAGAGGAGCAGCCACAGATTACTCTCTTTCTTCGGCCCCCTATTGGCATGACGGACGCGTCGGAAGCAAAAGGAGTTTTGGCCATGTGCTTGATTGCGGGAAGCGTTGATGAGATTCGGCGCAAATTGCGCGGGATCGAACCGGGAGACGAAATGGGGGGGCTGCTGAAGTTCGCAGAGAAGAACAAGCTGGTGATCCTCTGCTGGGGTTCGCGCCGGGTGCGACAGCCCGGGAGCACTTGGGACGAAATTGACCGCAAGACCAATGCCCAAATGGAAAAGACTTTCGATGAGATCGCCGAAAAGTGGGATCGGGGAATTGACGATCTGGTGAAAAAATATGGGCTTCCGGAAGACAACTTCCTGCTGTGGGGCTTATCTGACGCTGGCCAATACGTTGGACGCATGGTCATCCGGAAACCGGAGCGGTTCCTGGCAGTCCATTCGCATGTTCCCAATGGATTTGATGCGCCGCGCCCTGAGGGTAACCGGGTTCTTTGGCTGCTAACCACCGGAGAGAAAGATTACTGTTACGAGCGATCCCTCCGGTTCCTGTCTGCCGCCCGAGAGCTTGGGTATCCCATTACCTACAAGGCTATCATCGGCTTGGGACACTCCGGCCATCCGACGGCGGACGCACTTGGCCTGAAGTTCTTCGAATGGGCGTTGACGATGAAGGAGGCCCGGAAGACCTACGATGAAACTTTGAACGACCCGTTCGGCGGCTTGCGCTCGGCTCAGCCGTCGAATATCCCCTGGCCGGAAGAATACAAGAACCCGCCATTTGTCGGGGATGTGGTCAATCAGGAAATGTTCCCCGGCGACAAGGCGGAGATGGTGCCTGCAGGCTTCCGTGTTGCTCTGCCCACCAAGGAAATTGCGGAAATCTGGAGCCGAAAGTAGGCGGGCATGGGGGATATCTTTTTCAACGGGGTTTGGCGGATGGATTGGGGGCTTGGCAACCCCAACAAAACCGCCGCATTGATCGCCATGCTGATGGTGGCGGTTTGGGGCCTGGCCTTCATCCGTCGATGGGGGTTCTGGGTCGCGCTATCTGCCTTCACCGTGCTCGGGGGTTGTCTTGTTCATACATTCTCGCGTGGCGGGCTGGTGGCTGCCTGCTTTGGTTTGGTTCCGCTGCTGATCTTTGTGCCCCGGCCATGGCCCATGCGTCGTCTGGTGGCCCTCGGCGTGGCTGTGTGGGCGATGATCGGGTTTTCCTTCTATCTGAACGCACACGAACGCTACGGGCAGGGCGTCGTGAAGCAGGATCGCTCAATAACCAACAGGCTTCATTTATGGAAGCATGGGCCGCTCATGATCGTCGATTCGCCCGGCGGCTGGGGCCTCGGCAATGCCGCCAAGTCCTACATGCGATGGTATCAGCCGATAGATGACAACGAGTCATTCAGAACTTTCGTTAACAGCCATTTGGAGTGGCTGGTCGAATTCAATTGGCCCTTGCGATTCCTCTACCTCTTTGCGTGGGCGGCGGTCCTGCTCGTCTGCATGCCTAGTCGGGGAAACTCATGGCTGGCAGTGCCTCTGGGTGTCTGGATTGCCTTCGGAGTCGCCTCGATCTTTAGTTCTGTCGCGGAATCTCCTTGGCTCTGGATTCTGCCGGGCATTGTCTTGGTGTCTGCTTTGGGCTGGCGGATTGTGAAACAGCAATGGCCCCGGCCCTTGAGTTGGGCCTTTCCCGTCGGAGCTGCCACTGTGGGGTGTGTCGCACTGCTCATCGCTGGCGGGAGTGGAACGCAAGTCGAGGGATCGGCGGCGAGAGTCGTTCTGGGAGATGGAAAGCCGACATTCTGGCTAGTCGCCGATGAACAGGTATTGGGAGGGGATCGTTTCGCGAAGACATTGCGGGCGGCATGGAGCGAACACGAAAAACCGCCAACAATCGGGGTCGTCTGGTCCGTGCGGCAATTGCCAACGGATCTTTCTGGAGCAGTGGTTATTTGGTCGGGCGCAACCTCCGCCGAGGCAACCACAGACTCCAAGCGCGTTTTGGGAACAGCCGAGCGCACAATTCTTCTCGTTCCAAGGTGCTATCCTCAGGAATCAGGGCTCGATGAGGATAAACAATCTGTCGTAGCGCTCTTCGGTGAGTTCTCGCAGTCGCCATTCCTGTCCGCGTGGGAGGAAACGGGATCCGTTCAGCGGATTGCGGGCACGGGTGATTTTCTTCCAAACTGGCCGCAGCTTATCTTTTCAGAGAATTTGATCCGATGAATTTTTCGAGAAAACTCTTACAGGCAGACTTTTTGGCGGTTTGGGTCATCGCAACCACATCGCTTTGTGTCGGCCTCTTAATCAACCAATTTCGGGACAAACCTTTGCCGCTGGTTTACCAATCCAAAGAACAGCGGGTGATGGTGGCGGTCGAACAAATTGCCTCCACACCGCAGGTCGCCGAAACATCGGACGTGCCTGAATACATGGGGCTGGAAGAATTTCGGGGCCTTGTGGAGTCGAAGGGTGCTGTGGTCTTGGATGCACGCCCCGAGATTTTTCACAGGCTCGGGCATGTGCCGGGTGCTCTGAGTCTGCCTCGCGAAGATTTCGAGGCTTCCTTCGCCCTCCATCGGAACCGTCTTGAGGCGGACAAGGGCGTATTGATCGTGATCTACTGTTCGGGAAGCTCCTGCGAGGACAGCGATTTGGTTCGCAAAGCCCTGCACCGTCTCGGTTTCACGCGGGTTTCGGTTTTTAAAGGAGGGTGGTCGGCATGGACCTCTGCTGGACTTCCGGAGGGACGCACACCATGAAGGTCCTCCTGCAATCCCGTTGGTTTTTACTCGTGCTTCGCGTGGTCGTTGCCTTGCTCTTCCTCTATGCCGGGATCACCAAGATCGGCGATCCGCAGAGTTTTGCTGACAGCATCGCCACCTTTCAGATGTTGCCTCCTGAAGTGATCAACCTCGTGGCACTCGGAATTCCACCCTTCGAGGTAATTCTCGCGTTGATGCTCCTGACCGGCTGGAAACTGCGCCCGGCAGCATTCGGCATTCTTGGTCTGACGATCGTTTTTGCCGTTGCGCTCACTCAAGCCCTCATACGTGGACTTGAAGTGGATTGCGGATGCTTTGGGAGTGGCGAGCCATCGATATTGAAAACATGGGCATCCCTCGGGCGCGACCTCCTTCTCATGGCGGCAATCGCATGGGTTTATTGGCGTGCCCTCCGGGACACAAAGACGAGAGCTATTTCGGATGTTGACCGTCCATGAGCCTCCGGCGGGGAGAAATGATTTGCCGCGGCCGACGACGCGGAAGGATTTTCCGCCGCTGCCATCGTTTGCGCGGCAGCCAGGCGATCAGATCAGTGCTCAGGTATTGGCTACATCGGGAGTATTCGGCTTTTTGGCATCATGCTGGCTGGCCAACCGACTGGGAGTTTCCTCCGAAGCTGGCATCGTCGCGCTTTGTTTGTCGGGAACGGCTTTTCCGCTTGTCGTTCTGAGCCTGCTAATTCTCAAGGTTCATCTGCGATCCACAACGGGAATCCGAACGACGAAACAACGTCCACTGGATTGGCTGCGCGTTGGAACGAAACTGCTCGGACTTTGTGCGACGTTTGTTCCCTTGGGTGTTTGCTACTGGCTGATCCCGGAGTATTCCCGCCCGTTCTACGCCCCGGTCTGGGAGATGCTGACTTGGGTGGCCTGCCCGGCGGGTGTTTTGGCAGTTGCCTACTTTGCCTGGATGGATCGCCGAATGGCGGAACCACACGACATGTATTGGAAGTTGGGCGGGTGGTGCCTTGGTCGTCAGCCCTCCATCGAACCCACTGGATTCCGGCAATTCGTCCTAGGCTGGGTCGTCAAAGGGTTCTTTCTGCCCCTCATGCTGGCCGGGGCTGCTGAAAATCTGCCCGTCCTTGTCCGCGACGGCTTTGGGTTCGCGAGTTTTGCGCTCCTCTACACCTCGGCTGTTGTGCTCATTTATTCGCTCGACGTGACCTACGGCGCACTTGGCTACCTGTTCACGTTTCGCGTGCTGGACGCACATATTCGCTCGGTCGAACCGACGGGGGTGGGCTGGATGAGTGCCATCATTTGTTACGTGCCATTCTCGACCTTTGTCTGGGGAACCTTCTTGAAATACAAAGGGGCCATTGAGTGGAACGAGTGGCTGGCGGAGATGCCAATCCTCTATGTCACCTGGGGGTGCGCCATCCTCTTCCTGCTCGTGATCTACGTGTGGGCCACGGTGTCTTTTGGTTGCCGCTTTTCTAACCTGACAAATCGCGGGATCATTACCGACGGCCCCTACCGGCTGGTCCGACATCCGGCTTATCTTGCAAAGAATATCGCCTGGTGGCTGATGTATGTGCCATTCGCGGCGCACCTCGACTGGCAGTCCGCCATCAAGGGCTGCATCTGTCTCGCGCTAACAAACCTGATCTACGTCATTCGCTCCAAAACGGAGGAACGTCACTTGATGGCCGATCCGGCTTATCGGGCATACTGCGAGTGGATCGAGAGGAACGGCGCGGTGGCCCAGTTCCGCAGCCTTTTCCGGCCCAAGCAGAGAGGAGGCACCGTTGAAAGCTGACCGGACCAGTCGATGGAACCTGTTGCTGGCGTGGCTGATCGCCCTGGGATCGTTGGCCCGCGCTGTCGTCGCCGTCGTAGATTCGCCGTCGAAGCATCTGTTTTCGGATCCTGCCCGCCACTGGGACAATGCCGTTAACTTTTTCACGCCCGGACTCATGGGGGGCTGTGATCCCATCGGATATCAGCTATACGTCTTCGCAGTCCGCTGGATCACGTTTGAAAGCCCGGTCGCGATTGGTGTAATCACGGGGTTGCTTTCGATCTTGATGCCATGGACGTTCTACCGGGCCGCCCGCTCGTTCGGGATGCCCAGGGCGTTCAGCATGGCTTTCTGGGCGGCTATGTGCTGGTTACCCTCCTTCTTTGCCATCTATCGATATTTCATGATGGAAACGCTCCTCCTGCCTCTCATCGGCTTGGGGCTTTGGATGACGGGAAGGGCGATCCGTAAAAAATCCATCGGATCGCTGCTTTGGATGACCATCTTTTGGTCACTCGCGGTGATGACCAAAGCCCAAGCCATTCCCCTTGCGGTGATATGCTTTTGCTACGCGGTGCAGGCTGCGGATCGCCGGTGGGTCGCAATCACGGTTTCCGCCCTGGTAGTGTGCATCTTAATGATTCCAAACTCATGGCGAACGAACACGATTCTCGGCTATCCAGCCCCATTGGGGAGCGGCTACATCGCCCAAATTATGCACGCATCAGGCAAAACTCACACCCGGTTTGTTCTACCTTCCGGCTCGTGGATTTACAGTTCGCCAAGCTGCTACATTGCACCGCTGGAGCCGCTGAATGATTGGCGGATTGAACGCGGGATGATCGAAACCATGCATTTGGTCAAGGCTGACTCTGACAATGGACGCAAGGATTGGGACAGGGCGCTAAAGGAGGTGGGACGCTCTAGCGAAACCGCGATTTCTCACCTCTGGGAAAACTTCATCTTGTTTCTCTTCGCGCCTTCATGGCCCGATTCGGGAAAGGACTACTTTCTTGGGCTGATGAACCACTGGCTGCGGTGGATTTGGGCTCCCCTCCTATTTCATCTCTTCATCGGAAACGCCCTGATCTTCCGCCGCCTTCGCTTCCCTCTTATCCCGGTTGCGACAAGCGTAATGGTGCTGATGCTCATGTTCCAAAATGCAGTCACTATGGAAGGGCGCTACCGGAAGCCTGTCGAACCGCTGGTGCTGCTCAACGTCCTCTGGCTATGGACGCCCGTCGCCCGCCGAATTGCCTCTGGAGCGAGAGAGGCTCACGATTCAGTAAAGCCGTCCATCGAGGCGGGAGCACACATCACCGCCGAGTCGAGTCGTTTCCGAAGTGCGAAGTATTCCACGAATGTTCGGGCAATGACCGACAGTCTGGCTCCGGTCGGCGTTCCGAATGTCCTTGGGAAATGTCGGACAGGCACTTGCACATAGCTCCAACCGAGGCGATTCGCGATGGCAAGTAACTCGGTGTTGATCAAGGCGCCATCTGATGCAAGCGAAAGCCTCTTGATGAGACTCGTCCTGAAGAGTTTGTAGGCACAGTTGATGTCGCGCACCCGAACACCTAAAACCGCTCGCGCTAGAAAATTTCCGATCTGAGAATTCAGTTTTCGATGCCAGCGATCACGGCGGTCGGTGCGCTCACCCAGAACCATATCGTTATCCCGAAGGCAGTTAACGAACTGTGGAAGTTCCTCAAAGGAGAACTGACCATCGGAATCCGTAAAAAACAATAAAGACTTGGATGCAGCCTGAAATCCAGATCGCAATGCAGCTCCATAGCCCAGATTCACCGGATGGCGGACGATTTTTATTCGTTCGGGGTGGGTTGCCTGAACAGTTTGGGCCACAGAGAACGTAGCATCGCAACTCCCATCATCTACAACGATCACTTCCCAATCGAACAACATCTTGCCGAGAATCTCCGTTGCTTCCTTTACCACTCGGTTCAAATTCTCAGCTTCGTTGAAAGCAGGGAGAACAATGCTTATCGAACCGGTGTGCGCTTCATCCATACACGAAAGCCTGAATGAAGACCCCTCCGCCATGCAACCACGAAGCTCAACAATTCAAAAATGATCGTCTGAAATCATTGGGCTTCGGCAATTCCGACAATCACAACGCGCAGTTTGCCCGCTTTCGATTCTGAGGAAATCAACGGATTCTGGTCACTTATCCAGAAATAGGAACTGTCAGGTACGGTTCGATCTTCCGGGTAAAGATGGGAGCGAACTGGCTGCGGATATTTGCTTCAAGCTCCGAGGAAATGTCGTCCCTCTGGTCGAACTCGGTGCGTGCCTTTTGGATCAAGTCCAGAAGTTCCGGTGGGAGGGAGAACTCGATTCCGAACTCCGCTTTACGGGCTTTCTCGGGCGATGGCTCGTCCGCTGCGATCTCGTCAAGGAGGATCATCCGGCCATTTTTCCCCGCGTGGCAAAGATGAAAACGAACAGTCTCGTCGAAGAGGATCGACTCACCATTCAGGAATGTTTCGATGATGAACTCCCGGCTTCCGAGTCGGTAAGTCCAAACGAAAAGCAGATGTTCAGACGGCGGCATTCGAAGGATGTGTACGGATTTCCAAGCCCTGTCGCAAGATTTTGTGACGCTATCTGCGGGCATGTCGTCATCCAATCGTCAAGGCATCAAAGTCTGACGAAACGGAGAGGGTTCCTCTTGGGTCATTCCCTGATTTCAGTGCCTGACGAATGGCGTCTCCAATGAATTTTTGCACGGTCCTCTTCATGGGACGGGCACCCAGGGCCTTGTGGATTCCGCGTCGTACGAGAAATTCAAAGGCAGGTTCGGCAATGGCGAGATGGAACCCCTGCTGCTGGAAGCGTGCCAGTTCCTCGGAGACGACAAGACGGCCGATTTCGCGTTGGGTGTCCGGGGAAAGCGGTCTGAATACGATTTTTTCGTCGAACCGCCCGATGAGTTCGGGACGAAAGACCCGGTGAAGCTCGCTCAGAACAGCGCGTTCAAGGGTGGCAAACGGGAGGCGGGTCGGTCGCAAAAGCTGCCGGGAGCCGATGTTGCTGGTGCAGACGATATAGAACCCTGAAAGATCGTAAGTGCGGTGGTCGGCCAGAGTGACGCGGGCGGCATCCAGCATCTGGAGGAACAAATCCCATATCAGGCGATGGGCTTTTTCGATTTCGTCGAAGAGCAGGACGCCAGTTTGATGGCCGGCTAGAACGCGACCAAGCCGACCCACAGCGCCGGATTCTTCTCCTAGCAGCAATTTTACGGAATCCTGATGCTGGAATTCGGACATGTCGAAGCGAAAAACCGCATCGCCTCCGAAGAGGTATCGAGAGAATTCGAGCGTCAATTCGGTTTTACCTACTCCTGTCGGCCCGAGGAACAGGAGCGATCCCAGCGGCTTGCCGGGCGGCTGCAAACCAAGCAGACCGCGTTCCAACACGGAACAAACGCGGGGAATGACATGGCTCTGGCCTTTAATCCTCGAATCAAGATGAGGTTCAAGGTCGTTGAGTTTTTCGATGAGGGAATTCATGGGTGGTTGCTGATTGAGTTTTTCTGGCCTTGAGCAATTGAAGTAGCGCGTAATCGGGACGAGCGCGGGTGAACCAAGGGGGAAATGATCCATCAGGGTTGATGGGGGGAATGAACCGCTTGCGGAATGGCTTTTCGCAATGGCGGATGATGGCCGTGAACTTCGGCAGCTTTCGCAATTGATACGGCTCGAAGAACGGTTTGATTTTTCGCTGGTAGTTGTATGACCGTTTTCCTCCCGCCCAGCCCCACGATTTTTCCACGACTTCCCGCTCACCAATGTTCTTGGAGGCGATGACGGCGGAATCGTGATTGGCGACGGTGAAAATCAGTTCATTGCTCAGATTGAGCATGAGAACGTCCGCGTAGCGTTTATCGAGCGAACCGTGAATGGAGGTGTAGGCTTGGCTGGCGAGCACAATGGTTGCCCGCGCCTCGCGAATCACTCCCGCCGCCCGATGGTCGGCAAAGGCCGATTCCGCACCCGTAATGATTTCCTGTCCTTCGTCCGCAAACAGGATGATGAGATTGTCCTTTTCCCGTGCCTCGGCCGATTTGTCGAACCGGCTCAAGGCGTGGAAGTAGTAGGACAGTTTCAGGATGGTATTGATATAGAGACGCTCGCTCTGGAATTTCTGCGGCATGGCGAGACAGACGATTTTCCCAGCATCGATTCCGGAAACGGAAAATGTCGGCTCGTTGGCGCAGAAGACCTCGGAGATTTCCGGATTTAGGAAAAATTCAAGATACGTGCTCAAAGTTCCCTGCACTCCGCCAAGCTGCTCGGGTGGCTGGTCGAGGTAACTGCGAAACGCTGTGATGAGTTCATGGGAACGCTGATCGCCGCGATTCATGAGGGTTTCAATCGCGGCGTTGGAATCTTCAGCACTGAGCAAGAGCCGATGAATATTCGGAATGGTGACGTAGGCCTCCATGTGTCGGAGAATTTCGAACCCGGTCTGGATGGCGAGTTGCGCCTTGGTCGGAAAAAAGGGATTCCCGCCGCGTCCGCCCGTCAATGACACTGCCGTATCCACGATGACTTTCGCGTAGGTCGAAGCGGGAACATCGGGATTTCCGGTGATATTGATGGTGTGAGGAGGCCGCCAAAGCGCGTTTTCGCCCAGTGGCCGGGTTTGCAGCAAAATGAGATCCGCTTCTCGTCCGAAGTGAGCGGCCATTTTGACAAGGATTTCCCAATAGAGGCCCTTTTGATCGAGACAGATGCCGCCCCAGTTCGGCACGTTCTGAAAAATCTGGAACGTGATGGCATTTATGGCGCATTGCGTTTTTCCTGAGCCGGTGCGCCCGGTGATGAGCCAGCCGCGCACAAAATCTTCCATCGTCCAGGTGATGCCTCCAAGGTGGAGAACGTTCTTCCCGGAATTATCCGATGCCAATAGACTCCATGCGCCGAATGAAGCGCAAAGACAAATGACAATGAGCGAGAGAGGCGGGGTGAGCAGGAAATATCCGGCTAGCGCACCAAAGACGCACATCAGGAAAAGAATGGTGTCAGCGATTTTCATCAACGGGTTTCGGATTGAATGTCGAAGTCAAAAAATCGAAGAGCCTGCGTTCCGGGTCGGGAATGCTTTGCGTGTAGGATTTGAAGTTCACCGTCGTGACGGCAGAGCCGTCCTCGTATGACTGGTGAGAAAATCCATCCACGTTGGCCGGTCGGAAGACGAAATTCTGACAGAGAACGAAATCAGAGTTGGTGACTCTGGTGCCGATGGCTGTGTGTGTGGGCGCTTCGATTGGCATAGGAATGGAATCCGTGTTGTTGGGAGTAGCGTTTGTGGGCAGCGCGATACTCGCGCTTGATTTTGAAAAGCAGGTTCTGCATTTCCCGGAGCGAACGACGGTCCACGGCAGAGGCGAGTTTTTCCGCCGTCCGGACGAGTTTTGGTTTGGGCCGTCCCCACAACCGAGAGAAAAGATTCGCGTTGCGCTGCACGGCGATAAACTGCCGCTTTGCGGCGACGGCCGTTTCGAGATTGCGGATGGCTTGGTAGGACTGTTGCAAGCGGATCGCCTCCGCCGTTTGTGCATTTCGCAAGGCTTCCATGTGGGCCTTGGTGAGGCGCGGTGCGAAGATAATTTTGTCGGAATCCAAGCGTTTGGATAGCTGCTCTTCCAACTCCTGCGGAGAACTCAGGGCATTTGTCCACCGCTTGTTTTCTTGTTCAAAGCAGGACCGCAAATACGCCATCTGGTTTTTGTGCCCACCGGTCGTAGAACGCGACATGCTGCATCCGACGTATGCTCCTTTTTTCGAACGCGGACAGAGCGCAACATGGACATGCAAGTTGTCCGTATCGTGATGAATCCCGAAGGCGTAGCCGATGGAGTCTGTCGAATGAAAGTGTTCCGCGAATCTCTCCATCACCTTCTTTGTGGTGGAGTGCAAAACGCGGTCGGGATTGACTCCCGCCGCAACCAGTCTGTCGTGCATTTCGCGAGACATCGAGAAAACGAGCCGGTGCTGAATCACGGGATTCTCCGATGAAGTCGGGAACTTCCGAATGTGTTTGAACCACGCATTGGCAATTCGGCGTTTGCGTTCCGTATTCGTCATCTGGGACGGAGCGGTTCGCGTGCCGTCGGAATTTTCAACGATCAGGTGATGAAGAAACCCGCCAGCGTGAACCTGGCCGAATGTTTCTTTGGAGGCGTAATCGCCAAACTGTTTGAGTTTCTGCCCCAAGCTGGATTTTTTCGTCGCGTCGGTTCGTTCGCGCTGGGAGATTTTTCGCTGAGACGTTTCGTCGAGATATTCGAGATCGAGCCGCGAGCGCCAGGTGGTTTTTCGTGCGAAGATGATTCCGTTTTTCATAGCGAGTCGTTGAGACGTTCGAGAACGCGGTCGAGTTTGGAATCCATGCCGGTGAGGATTTGCGGATCGATTTTGTCCTTGATCGAAACCGCAAAAAGGATTGCTTCGAAGGTCGCCGCCCTGCTGGGCAGAGCGAACGCCTGGTGGAGGGCTTGAAAGCGCGAATGCGCTTCGGTGGTGCAGTCCACATGGAACTGCTTGATGCCGGGTTTCTTTTGATACGCCATTTTAGTTAATGAGGTTAAGTATTTATTTCGACGGATGGAGTTTGGTGAGCGGCAGCGAGTCTTTCCGAAGGGCGCCTGACGCCCGAAGGAACCAAGGAAAAACTGAGTTTTTTCCGACCCCGTGATTTCCAACGGAAATCGCTATCCTGTATGACATGTGACCTACGAAGCAGGTTGATGAGGTCAGGACTGGCAGGGTGCCGGAAAGCGTTCATCGGGTTGAACGCTGGGGGTGAAAGGGCTGTCGTTCTTCGTGTTTTACGTTCCGTGGCATCCGTCGTATGGGACGGCAAAGCAAGCCAAGTCTTGAGATCACTTTCGTCTCGTCGCGGAGATGGGCAAGCGAGGAATCCCGATGGTGCGGGAGGTAGATTGCGTCCATCGGACTGGATAAATCCGCCGATTCGTTGCGCCCGGAGTCGTGCCGACAGGCCGAACGAGGACGCAACGAATGGGCGGACCATTCCCGAGAATTCGGCAAAGCTGTGGCGAGTTGCGGCGTCTGCGATGGACGAAGGGCAGCAGAGCGCCTGGAGGCCTGAGCAGTGGCCGCAACCTGCCGCGACCAGCACACAATTGGGCAGAAATGCCAGAATATGAGCAGGTCGGTTTCCGGTGGAGTCGCCGATTGAAGAGAGGTTGGGAGCGAAGCGGACGGCCTTCTTCAATGGGAGACCGTGGCGAAGATCGCCTTCCGAGGTGGGCTGATTTGCAGGGTTGACGGTGGCGGCCACGGCGAGAGGTCGAAGACGTGGCCAGACATCGGCGATCCTGCAAATGAGCGAAAGGCTTGCCGGGACTGGCATCGGTAAGCTCGCAAATGGAGATGGTCGAAAGGTGACAGCGCCGAACCGTTCCGCCCGCAGCCGGGTATCGGGGCGAAGGGGCGAGGACGGAATGACTGGGCGCGCGAAGCCAAGGAGGTCGGGAGAGTTGTGCTGATGAGCGGACTGAGTGAAGAAGAGCAGGGCAAGAGGTCGCCAGCCCTGCCTCCCGGAGCAGAGGCCGCTCATGAGCACATTCATCGCCGGGATGCGGGATTGAGTATCTGCTGGTCGTTTCCCGGTAAGATCGCCGATTGCAAAATGGCATGGAGCGAAGCGGGGGCCTTTTTGCAATGGGCGATTCGGGCGCAAGTCGTCATCAAAAGTAAGCTGATGGGACGGAGACGGTAGGCACGTGGGGCAAGCCTGCGCCGCCCCCGGTGCCGTCAGCGGCTCCGGCCCATGAGCGGGAAACAACCGCGGATGCGCCATACTTGAGCGGCAACTCGTCATAACCCGATGCCCTGCTTGCGAGGTTTTGCATCCGCCCGGTGGCCGGGAGTGAAAGCGGGGATCCGGGCTCTCACGACTGCCTTGTTTACCACGCCGACCGGCATCTCTTCAGGGGAAGTCAGGCTTTCGGCCAGGGACTCTTTTTGCTCGATACCGAGAACGAAATCCGCGCTCTTCTGGGCTTGCGACGCAGCGGACACGATCATCCGGGGGTCGTTTTCGAGCTTTTCAATCCATGACGCAAGGTAGGCAGCCGAGTTATCGAACTGGACTTGATTGAGAATCCCGGCCTCGTTCGAGAGGAATGCCGCGCCGAGTTCCGCAATCAGTTCCTCCTTAGAATACCGCTCCGAACCGAACTTGACCGGCTGGGTGATCCCCTCGCGGTCCAATCGAGATAGATGCCCGGTGGCATGGGTCATTTCGTGAAAAAGTGTATGAAAATAATCCTCTTGGCTGCGGAAGGTGCTCGGTGCGGGAAGGCGAATCACGTCGTCCTTCGGCGAATAAATGGCTGCGAACCCGGCATGATGGACCGGGCAGAGCTTGGCGTTTTCTACGATGGCAGCCGCCTTCTCGAAGGGCTGCCCGGCGTTCTGCGTGGTTGCAATCTCGGGAGGTTCAATGCCCTCGGTCTGATCGAGATTGAAGACGTTCGCCCAGCGAATAAAGGGAATCCGGTCCGGACGTCCATCCTCGCGCACCACCGGGCGACCAGCAGCGTCCTGTTTTTCGAGAAGTTTGTAGTAGATGACCGGCAGGGATTTTTCGCCCTTCTTCACATGTCCCCCAAGGTCCAAGGCCTGTTTGAAGGTCAGCCAGAACGGGGATGTGCGATCTGTCATCCCCAGCGTGAACGCATTGATTCCGCGATACGGTTTCCGGGAAACGATATTCTGAACGCAGCTCGTCCACGGTTGTTGCCAAGGGACGGAGCCTTTCTTCAACTGCTCCAGAAACCGTTCCGTGATGGACTGGTAGATGTCGCGGTTCATAGCCAGACCTCCTGTCGGGCGTATTCCACAGCGGCTTTTGCTTCGGATTCAGTGCACTGAAATCTCGATGCGATGACTTCGTGGAGGGGGCGTCCGTCGTCGAGCAGCGTGAAAAGTGGAGTCTCATCTGCTCCGATGCCCCGGTCGATGGGGTGGAAAAAATAGTCTTCAAGGATGGATGTGTGAGTGTCTGCGACAGGGTGTGGCATGGTGGAGTAGGGTTGGTGTCACAACCGCTGGCCGTGACAGATCGTGTTGATGATTTTGCCGAGGTCCTCCTTCCGAACGGGAATCGGCGAAACATTGAGGCCGGGGTCAATGCGTCCATGGGCGTCACAAACCCAGCAGTCTGCAACAAAGGCATCACGGGGAATGTCCCTTGATGCGGGGGTGTAGCAGTTGAACCGCGCGGCGGTCGCCGAAGCGTCTTTTAGCCCCGACTTCGTGCGATAAATCGCACCGAAAATGAAGTTCGGGAGTTTGTCAGACATGAGAGAGGAGTTCTCTTCGATTTTTAACGGCAGGTTGGTCGGCAAGGAGATCCGCATTCCAGTCCTTGCGCTTCGGGCAGTCGGAGGAAATCTTGAAGCCCGCCCAATCTGCGGTTTGGTCCCATGCAGCCCTCCAGCCCGTTTCCCCGGCGCTGTCGTTATCGAGTGCGACCATCAGGGACTGGCGACGGGTATAGACCTGATTGAGAAGTTCGTCTGGAATGTGGCACCCGGCGCAACTGACGATGGCAATCTGGTTGGATGGCTTGAGCTGGTAGTAGCTCACCGCGTCGATTGGGGACTCGACCGCCACAATTTGGGTCGCATTGAGCGGATCTCCCACAGAAAACCATGCGCTTGTTTTGTTTCCCAGACATGGGCGGAACGTCGATTCGTGGCGGGTATCGCGGAGCGTCGCCCCTTCGACTTTCCCCTCTATCGTGCGGTGAATGAAGACAAGGCTCGGGTTCGGACGGTGGTTGTTGGCATAGATCAATCCACGGTCATGCAATGGATCGATCAAATCCGGATCAAGACCCCGCGCATTCACAAGGTAATCGCGGGCGATCGACCAATTGCCTTCATTTGCCAAGGCATACTGAGAGGCCAGTTCCTCGAACGAGCGCCGAATCGGGAAGGATTTGCGAACCCGACTGTCCGGGAATGCCAAGCCGCCAACTTCTGGCCGAAACTGCTCGGCCAGAACCCTGCATGTCGCTCGAAAGTCACCGCCACAGAGGTGCATCTGAAGATCAATCGCTCCTGCGCCGCCGACACCGGCCCGGTTATCGAACCACTTCTCACCATTGATGACGATGTTGTAGCGATCATCCTTCGCGCGAAAGCTGACACCCTCGCGCTTCAGCTTGAATCCGTGCCACGTGAGTAAGTCGCCCAAGGGAATCGACCGCACCCGGTCGGAAATGCGATCTGCACTGCTGGCACCTGCCAGCCTGAATTCCTCCGCGTTCATTACCAGCCGATGGTGTGGCAGAAATCCGACACAAGCTCGTCAACCACGGCTTGTGGCATTCTAACCGTCGCGCCGAGTTGTTCCAAAGTGTCCGCGCCCAGCAAGTCCGCTCGCACACAATAAAGGACCACAGAAGCACGAAGCCCCTTTTGCTCAACCGTGTCGGCTTCGGCCACCCAGCCGAACGTCCGACTCAGAACCTCACAAATCCGATCAAGTCGCTCCTGCTCGGGAGTTGGCTCGGGTTCGAGGAAATCAACCGGATGGCGGCGGTCGGCGTGGCGAATGTCATTTTCAGGGAGTGTTTGCGTTTTCATCCCCGCCACTCTGGCGGATGAAAGCGGCCCACCTGCTCCCATTTGGGAGCAATTTGAGTGGGAGTTTATCCTGCTGGTTCGCGGCAACGATGTATGGTGAACTGCGCCCTCGCCCGGCTCAGAGCAACGATTTGTCCCGCCAGCCTCGGGGCATCCAAGACAACAGCGATGTTTTGTAACGAGAGTTACACGCCTGTCGCGTGGTGCTTGACATATCGCATACGATTCGGTAATGTTTTCTTACATCGCGTAAGATTCTATGAAAAATACACGCCAATCGATTGAGCGAACTCTGGAGGAATCACTCCGGGAGCTCGCGGGTGAAAACGCTCCCATCGAAATCGTGCCAGAAATGGTGGTACTGGAATCGTGGGCTATCGACTCCCTTCATGGTGTGGAGCTGGCCTGTGATTTGAGTTCCCGGCTCCGAATCAACATACCACTGGAGGACAATCCGTTGGTTGTAGAAGACTCGATCACCGGGAAACGCCGTTCGCGAACATTCGTGGAAGTTGTCGATTATCTTTTTAGTCTGGGGAGCAAGTAGATCAATACCATGGACGAATCATCCACCACATTAGAGAACCGCTTGCGATTGGCGCGAGAGCAGTCGGGGCTGTCACAAGGCCAAGCGGCAAAGCTCATGAATCTTCACCGTCCTACGATTTCGGAAATCGAAGCCGGGCGACGAAAGGTTAGCACCGAGGAAATTTCCGCATTTGCGCGGCACTATGGAGTGACGGTTTCATGGTTGTTAAGCGAGGTCGAAGAGAACGATCCGGTAGTAGAGCTTGCGGCGCGGGAACTCTCAAAACTGAAAAAGGAGGACCTGAACAAGTTCTTGCGCATTCTCCGCTCGATGAAGGCGAGAAAGGGCTGAGCGATATCATGACACTGCGTGAGAAACTTGCCCGAATCGGCCTTCGCTCAGCGTTGGATACCCGGCAGGAAGCCAATACATCCTGGTCTGATCCCATTTGCATCTACGATTTTGTTGAGCGGATGGGCACGGAAGTGTGGTTTGTCGGCGGCGCAAGTTTCGCCGGCATGTATGCAAAAGGATATGGTCGGCTGTTCGTCCCCGCGGAGCGCCCGGTCGGACGGAAGGCGTTTACCTGCGCCCATGAGCTGGCGCACCTGCGATTTGACCACGGTTCGAGAGTAGAAGAACTCGAATTCGATCGATCGGACAATGAGGTTCCCGATGAGATGCTAGCCAACATTTATGCAGCCCATCTTCTGATGCCCCGTCAAGCGGTGGAAACCGCATTCTCCCGCCGCAATAGTCCTCCCGAAAAAGCCGGTCCAATCGACTTCTACTGTGTGGCGAACCAGCTTGGAGTGGGCTACGAAACGCTTCTCAAACACATGCATTGGTCTCTCAGAATGATCGAATATGCGAAGTTGCAGGAGTTGCTGGCCGTGTCACCAAAAGACATCCGAAAAATACTTCTGGGAAGGGATGGAAGTCCTCATCTGATTTTTGCTACGGAGCATTGGCACAAGGTCGCCATTGATCTGGAAATTGGTGATTATGCCATCATTCCCCGAAACGCCCAACTAAATGGGCCATCGGCGAAGTTGGTCGGCATTTGCTCGTATGGGCAAGTTGTCGAAGGCGTGAAAACAGGAATTTCGCAGGCCATGATCTGCGAGGGTGATTGGGCGGCGATGATTCGGGTAAGCCGACGGCAGTTCGCCGGGCGTTGTATTTACCGCCACATGGAGGACTCAGATGAAGACTAATATTCCAAAAACAATTTCCGAATCGAATCTCTCACTTGCCTGGGCCGAAGCATTTCTTCACGTCCTGAACGGCGGCGAGTCCGATTGTCTTGTAGTTGCGTTGCGAGATTTCCCGGATGCCCTGCCACCCCAAGACAATCTGATCGCGAGTGCTGTTGATGAAGCACTGGGAAAAGCCGAAATTCCTTTAATCAAACAAACTGCATTTACGATCGTTCCATACGAACGCTGGCTGCGAACCGGGAAACCGGACATAGTGACGCTCAGCGATTGGTATTTGACGGCACTCCTGCCCCGCCTGAAGGCTCGTTGCACCAAAAATCGCTATGGCACTTATTTTGAAAGACTCGTTGGGTATTCAGGTTTGAGGACGGTATCGGGACGCGAGGAGGTCCGAACGATCAACCAACTGGAATTCGTTATTTCCCTTTGGAAAAAGGGCGAGGAAAAAGGCCGCCGTCCCCGGCGCTCCGCGCTCCAACTCGCATGTTTCGATCCTGCAAAGGATGATACGGGATCTGCCCTTGCAGGATTTCCTTGCTTACAGCAAATCAGCCTTACCTATCATGAGTCTGGCACTTTAGAGCTGAACGCATTCTATCCGACACAGTATGTCTTTGATCGCGCCTATGGGAACTATCTCGGGCTGTGCCAGCTTGGTCATTTTTTGGCCGATCAACTTGGTTTGAAATTTACGGCATTTACATGCTTCGTCGCTCATCCCGAACTCGGTCACGGGAATCAATCCAGCCATGCAAAAATGGCTGCCTTCCTTCGAGAACGGATCGCGACGTTTCGTGCTTCGGAGACTGCGGAAGTCTCGAAGTAACTCTCAGCGTAAAGTCTGCGAAGTCATCATTAGCTGTAACGTGATTATGGAGAAAACCGGCAAATTGATTGTATTTGAAGGCGCGGACGGCGTTGGGAAGTCCGCAATTTGTTCAGCCTTCGTCAAAGCGCTGCAAGATCGAGGAACTAATGTGGAACACCTGTCATTTCCAGGAAAAGACGCGGGAACTTTGGGGAAACTGGTATATCGGATGCACCACGATTCCGCGGAATGTGGAGTAACCAGCCTGACTCCTGCGAGCTTGCAGGCGCTGCACATTGCAGCGCATTTGGACGCGATTGAACGCGTCATACTTCCGGCCCTCAAAAGCGGAGTGTGGGTCGTTCTGGATCGATTCTGGTGGTCCACCTGGGTATATGGGGTAATCGACAATATTCGGCATGATGTCTTATCTGCTCTGGTGGAAGTTGAACTCTGCATCTGGGGTAGCTGCAAACCGAGCGCGCTGTTTTACATCACTCGTGATCAACCTTTGCGGGAAGAGCCGTTGGAGCGGTGGAAAGGATTAAAATCAGCCTACGAAGAACTGATACATCGGGAGGGAGGAAAGTATCCGATCCATCCAATTCTGAACGAATCTACGGTGGGTAGCGCCGTTGAACGGGCCGGAAGTATGATTGGCCTTGCTCGATGAAATTCGTGCGACGTCATTCCTGTGCTGCTCGCGACGAGCAACCCGAGCTCGGAAATTTTAATACGCAGGTGCCACGTATGGTATTGGAATCAACATTTCGATTTCTGCGTCCGTTAAAACCTACGGTCGTCTTTGCAACCTACTGGAAGTTTGCGGTTGAACGGCAGGAGGTATTCTTCCGAAGAATATTGGGAGACGAGCCGCCTTGGTCATCCGATCCGGTGCTGCGGCAGTATAAATTTACAAATGCGTATCGGGCAGCGGATCGTGTGAGTCAATTTTTGATTCGCCACGTCATTTACGAAGGGGACGCCGATCCGCGCGAAACTCTTTTCAGAATTATTTTGTTCAAATTTTTCAATCGGATCGAGACATGGGAGCTTCTCACGAGGAACTTTGGAGAAGTAGCACTCTCCTCTTATTCCTTCGAGGTTTACAACAAGGTCATGACAGAGGCGTTGTCTGCGGGTCAAAAACTATACTCGGCCGCCTACATCATGCCGTCTGGCGGTCCTAAGTCTCCATACGCAAGAAAACACCAAATGCATCTTCGGTTGTTGGAACAGATGACTCAGGACGAACTTGCCATGAGGATAGTAGAGTGCTCATCAATGTCGAAAGCATTTGCGCTCCTTCGTTCCTACCCCTCGATTGGCGACTTTCTTGCCTATCAATATGTTACCGACTTGAACTACAGCAATTTGACCAATTTCAAAGAAATGGAATTTGTTGTTCCAGGGCCGGGAGCCTTGGATGGGATCAGAAAGTGTTTTACTGATTTGGGCGGACTGTCTGAAGCAGAAGTAATAAAGTTCATTGCCGAACGGCAGGATGAATGCCTGGCTGCGTTGGGGCTTCGCTTTCCTACTTTGTGGGGAAGACGTCTTCAACTGATCGATTGCCAAAACCTTTTTTGTGAAGTGGACAAGTATGCACGAATTGTTCATCCCGAGTTTTCGGGACGCTCTGGGCGAACCCGAATCAAACAAAAGCTGCAACCATCACCAAAAAAGTTGGAACTCTGGTTTCCGCCGAAGTGGGGCATCAATGAGTTCCTTCACAAACCACCAGAATATGTTCCACATAGTTGAAGCAGAAACAGCAGACGAACTTTGGCGGGAAGCCGCTCAATGGTTTGCGGACGAGGGTGCCTCCAAACAGGAGGGGCGTGGGGGCCCTACTGCAGAGATTCTTCGTGCCGGCCTGTCGTTGCGTAATCCTCGCCAAAGATGGGTGGCATCACGCGTGCCCGCAATAAATCCTGCATTCGCAATCGCGGAGGTCGTGTGGATCGTAGCCGGGCGTCGAGATTCGGAGTTTCTTAATTTTTTCAACCCAAGTTTACCAAAGTATCAGGGCGTTGGCCCAATTTACGGTCGTTCCTATGGTTACAGACTCCGAGAGCATTTCGGCCTCGATCAACTACATCGAGCTTGCACGGTTTTGCGGACGAATACTGATTCCCGGCAGGTTGTCTTGCAAATTTGGGATTCGGCCTCGGATTTGCCATTGGAGGACGGCTCTCCTCAAGGTCCAGATATTCCCTGCAATATCGTCTCATTGTTAAAAATAAGAAATGGCAGGCTTGAGTGGACACAAATCATGCGGAGCAATGATTTATTCCGGGGCCTACCTCACAATATTGTACAGTTCACTTGTCTCCAAGAAGTAATGGCTGGATGGCTAGGTGTCGATCTTGGGAGCTACAACCATTTCAGCGACAGTCTTCACCTTTATCATAATGATGGCACTGTGTCTGAACGGCTAGAACCTTTCGCGCTGGCGAAAAATCCGGATGACCTTGCACTCCCAAAAAATGAATCGGACAGAGCGTTTATTCAGCTAGGGGAGTTCGCGAATTTGCTTGTTTCAACCGACAGAAAATCGGCTGATATAGACTATGCATTCGGAAAGTTAGAACTCCCTGCGGCCTATCTCAATTTGGCGGCTGTACTGGCTGCCGAAGCGTTGCGCAGAAGGGAAGATAATGCCGAATCACAAAGAATGATCGAGAACTGCACCAATTCCTGCTTAATTCAACTATTCAATCGTTGGAACGCAAGAGTGTCTGCTCGCCGTCTGACGGTGTAACAGCAAGATGGCAATGCTCCACCATCGTTCTCCATTTTCTGAGCTGGCGATTTCATTGCCAGCCGATGGTGTGGCCGCCACAAGATTTTTAACGGTTGGCTGGGGAAATCCGGCCACGTCAATAGAACGGACGCTTTGAGGCGACAGTTTGACGGTTGAATGAGCGCAACCATTGTGGGATTGAGATCAGACTTCGTATGCTCTTTCAAGAACTGTCAGCCTTTCTTGCTCGGTGAAAAACGGAGGTTGAATGAACGGCATTGAGGAACGCAAACGTTGGGCTTCGTCTCCCTCGGCCACCAGAAGGTCGGCAATCTCATGTGGACTGTGACGTTGGATCAATTCCGCCCATTCCAAGCGAGCTTGGGCACAGAAGTCTCCGGTACCGTTTTCCGACCGTCGCTGAATGTGTTTGCAGGTCGATCTTGACGATTTCGGGGATTTCCCGAATGCGTTGAGCCTCCAGCTTCGACAATTGGAATCGAATCCAGTCTCGGCGTTGATGTGTGGACGGGTGAATCTCATCACGATTCTGCGGGGAGTCTACGTCGAAGAATCTACCCTGCTGGACTCTGGAGGGAAAGTTCATCCGCATTCTTGAGAAAAATCAGTCCATGTTGAGTGACAGTGAGTGACAAACTTTTGAGCATTTACGAACATTTTTGGACTTCCTGATATGGACAAGAAAAAACCCGCAGAGCTTGCATTTATCGGCTTCTGCGGGCGAAAATGGGGTCTCAAAAAATGGTGCGCGATACAGGGTTCGAACCTGCGACTTCCTGCGTGTGAAGCAGGCGCTCTACCACTGAGCTAATCGCGCCAAAGCGAGAAGGAACCCGCAGATGCGGGTTCGGTCGCCACGGGAGGGATTATACAAAGCGGGGAGGGGAGAGCAAGGCAAACAGATTGGGGGGATGCGCGATGCAGGGTGGGGGAGGATTCACGTGCGGAGAGCTGATGCCCAGGCGGCACGGTATCTGGCCAAGTATCTGAGCAAGAACCGTGAACCGTGTTTCAAGCGGTGGAGACTCTGGGCAGGATTCGGAGACATTCTTGGAATCAAAGGGGGAACGCTTGCAAAACAATGGTTTGTCGATTCAAGTAGAAAAGAGATCTTTCAAAATGCCATCAGTGATTTCAAAACCAACGCAGAGGAGCATATCCGTTTCTTTCGGGAAAACTGATGCCGGGCTCCCGTTTGTGGAGATCCCGCAGAAGGAAGATTCTTTCCCGACTGCCGAGTGCAAACGTATTTTGCGCAAAAACGGGTTCCAGCCCCTGACGACGGCCATGCGGAAAAAATACGGCAAGTTCCTGCGGGATTGATTCGCTGCACGTTCGGGATGCCAAGCCCAACGGCTATCCGGAAGACTCGACCAGGGCGATTTCCTCGGGCGTCAGGCCATAGAGGCGGGGGCATTACTTTCAGCCAAGCGCGGACGCAAGAAAGGCGGCAGCCGAAATCTGACTCCCGTCCAAGAGAAAGACATTCAGAAGATGATCGTGGACAAGACAGCCGACCAACTCAAGATGCCTTTCGCGCTGTGGACGCGACGGGCGGTCTGCGATTTGGTCAAAACGCGTTTCGGACTGAGGCTTCCCGAACGCACCTGTAGTGTAGCGAATATTTGAATTGTGACTTGAAAGCTTCTCTGGGCAAGAAGCCCTCACCGCGCACACAGACCGATTTGGAAAACAATCTCAAGGGGCATATGCGAATGCTCAGCAAATCCCCGGACCGCGCTGCCTCATATTTCGAAGCCGAGCCTATCCGCTATGCCTCTGCGGCATAATAAATGTCACTATATTTTATAGCCGGATTAATATCGCACCGTTTCGGATGATAACACCCTGAAGCCTCCTCATAAGGACAATTTCTCCACGCGAAAATCTGGCTGTCGGAAATGCGGCTTGCCTTCATCTGTTTTCCCTGCGACAAGCGCGTGAATGAGCAGTGACTTCCCTCCGACACTCAAACCATTCTGGTGTTATCCACCCTCGGCGGGTGAATAACCGAAAGGGTATAATCACTTGTTCGCCAGAATCGCGTCCCACATGAGCGTAGTCGAAACACACAGGAGAGAGCTTGAAGAACACGGCGAGTATGTGATTCGCGCCAACGCTTCCACAGGTTGGTTTGCAGTATTTCCAAAGAAACTCGAAGAGTGCCGATCGAAAGCCCGCGCACATGAGCGAAGCGAATTTCATCTTGTCGTGTATCGGACAAGATCGAGCGGACAACGTGATCACTGGGCGATTCCCTTTTCTGCGGTGACGCAGGAGTTTACCGCCGACTCCCTTACGCATTCGGAAGTGAACGGCTCGGACAGGTGGAACTGCTCGTTCCGAGATGGGATTCTCCACGTCACACATACAGGTCGTGATGTCGACTGCTCGCGATTCCATGGAGTCCCGTTGATCGTCGAGTCTAGCCGGAACGATGCTAAGCTGCCTGAAGAGATACCTGACGATGAAGCCTTTGCAGAAGGCAACATAACGCGTATTTCCGTCAATCGATATGAGCGAGATGCAGATGCCCGGAGTCGCTGCATCGGTTTGCATGGTTCGCAATGCGCTGTTTGCGGGTTTGACTTCGGCGAAGTGTATGGGCCAGCGATGCGCGGATTTATTCACGTTCACCATGTGACGCCCCTACACAAGATTCGTAGCAGCTACTTTGTGAATCCTCAGACCGATCTTATCCCCGTCTGTCCGAATTGCCACGCAGTAATCCACTCAAAACGAGAACCGCTTTCGATTGAAGAGATGCGTCAGCTTCTCAAGAAGGGCGAACAAGGCAGTGGACTCAACGACCACCCGCCGTCACGCCCCGTGCTTGGTCGCTTCGCTCCCGGCACGGATCGCGCCGTCGGGCAGTCGTGAGTCACTTTTGACGTTGGGCGGAAAAATATGCGCACTAGCCAAATTATCGGAATCTTCTGGCTCTTCCTTCCTTTGATAGTAGGAACGATTTTCCTCCTCCGAAGAAAGCGGGTTTCTTTTTGGATGCCGTTTCTTATCTCATCGTTGATAGGATATGGGCTTATTCTGGCCTTCGCAAAGGTCAGTGATCGCGAACTGAAAGCCAGTTTATATGAGCTTGATACGAACGGTGACGGCGTATTTACCGGTGACGAGATTACCCCAGAAGTAAACCGGCGATTGATGGCGGTCGCCAGTGATACTGGCAGAACATTTGCTCCGTTCACGGGATTTCCTCTCAGTGCGATCTGGACCACGATCAATCTCGGGGTTCTTGCTCTCGGCTTTTACATCTTTCTACAAATCAAAAAAAAATGCCCAACCAAGCGATCGACGTAACCCTCCACCGCTGTCACTTTGGGTGCTGGGCTTCGCCGCACCCGACGTGCCACCGGTTCCGGGTGCGTCATCGCGGACGGCGCCGCATTCATAGCCTTCTATCATTGTCATGCCCTCCTACCTTTTCCTCTGGAACCCGACCAAGGACACCCATTCGTTTCGGGACTATGACCGAGTTCAGGCGATGGCCAAGGCCGGCAAGCCCTATGACACCGGCTGGATTTGTCCCTCACGGCAGCCGCGTCCCGGCGATGTCGCCTTCTTGCAGCGCACAGGTCCAAAGAGCAACGGAGTTTTCGCAAGAGGGGTCGTCACTCGTGGGGCTTACGAAAGCGAGGACGGCGTCAGGATAGTGCGCCTGCGCCTTGAGGCGTTCCTCCCCATTGGGCGGGAAGTCCCTCGCTCCAGCATAATCGCGCACGCCAAGTGGCGATCACCGTGGATGCCCATGTCTTCGGGCAACGTCATTCCGGACCCAATCGTCCGGTCTATCGAAGCACTTTGGGCGGTTGCGATCCGTGGTGATGGGGAGTCGGTCCTACACCCCGATGAGGTTGCTACGCCTTCGCAGTTCCTTGAGGGTGCGACTCGTCAAGTATCCGTGAACCGCTACGAACGCAATCCATACGCACGTCAGCAGTGCATTGAGCATTACGGCTGCGGATGTTCCGTTTGTGGCTTCGATTTCGAGGCAGTGTATGGCGAGCTTGGCAGCGGGTTCATTCACGTTCACCATCTGAAGGCGCTGGCCGAGATCGGGCGAGAGTATGAGATCGATCCGGTTTCTGATTTGCGGCCGATCTGCCCGAATTGTCACGCGATGATTCACCGGCGGGAGGAGATGATGACGATTGAGGAGTTGAGAGAGTTGATTCAGACCCGAGTGAAAACGCCGAACAAGGGTGCTGCACCGAATGGCGGCCCCGCTACGCAGTTTGGCAATTCGAGCGTCACGGAGGGGCCGCCATCGGTGAGCTGAATCGCAAAAAATACCAGACAACACTTCGATGATCGGTTAATCTCCCACCATGACGACCAAATTCACCTACTGGCAGGAAGATGACGGAAAGTTTCTTGGTTATCTGAACGACTTTCCTGAGCACTGGACACAGGGGGAATCCCTGCAGGATCTCAAGGATCACCTTCGGGACCTCTACGAAACCTTTTCCGAAGGACACCTTCCGGGGATCAAGAAAGTAGAAGAATTAGAATTGGCGTGAAGAGGCGCGAGTTGATTTCTAAGCTCGAATCTGCAGGTGCTGTTCTCCTTCGTCATGGAGGGAAACACGACATTTACCACAACCCCAAGACCGGAATCACGCAGCCGATTCCTCGGCATAAGGAGATAAACGAGCTTCTTGCACGCAAAATTCTCCGAGACCTCACAAAAGAATAAAACGCGAACCAGCCAGTCCACCGAATCCCGTGCCTTCGGCACTTCTGGCATTTCGGCTGCGGAGCAGCCTCGGATGCTAGAAGCAAGCGGTATCGGTGACTGGGAGCGTTGGGCAAAAATACACCACCATCCGTGATTGACCCCGCCGCCTAGTGTGTCACCATTCCCCCATGAAGCAATTGACCGCAGTCGAACTTTGCGCCGGGGCCGGAGGCCAAGCCCTTGGACTTGAACAGGCGGGCTTCCACCATGCGGCATTAGTTGAGATCGACCCGAATTGCTGCAACACACTCAGAAAGAACAGAAAAGAATGGAATGTCATCGAACAGGATTTGAGGAAATTCGATGGGACGCCATACAAAGGCGCAGATTTGCTTGCGGGCGGGCTACCCTGCCCACCCTTTTCCGTGGCGGGCAAGCAACTTGGCGATGCAGACGAAAGGAATTTATTTCCAGAGGGGATTCGACTCGTGAAGGAGATTCGCCCCCGTGCTGTGATGATCGAAAACGTCCGGGGGATTTTGGATGCCGTTTTTGAAGATTATAGGCGATATATTTCAGGTGAGATTGCTTCCCTTGGCTATCGCACCGATTGGCGATTGATGAGTGCTTCTGACTACGGTGTTCCCCAGCTTCGCCCCCGTGTAGTTTTTATCGCTTTACGTGAAGATATTAAGGGTGGGTTTCCGTGGCCCGCACCATCCCTCTTGCCTCCTCCCACAGTCGGCGAGACTCTTCATGACTTGATCGCTGCCAATGGATGGGGAATGGCTGCTGATTGGCGCATTCGCGCCAATCAAGTGGCCCCCACGATTGTTGGCGGCTCCAAGAAGCATGGCGGCCCAGATCTAGGCCCTACTCGCGCCAAGCGCGCTTGGGCATCGCTCGGAGTTGACGGCATGGGGATTGCCAATGATGCGCCGGATACAGATTTTGTCGGGATGCCCCGTTTGACTGTCCGCATGGTGGCACGGCTTCAGGGTTTTCCTGACGATTGGCAGTTTTCGGGCAGTAAAACCGCTGCTTATCGTCAAGTGGGGAACGCATTTCCGCCGCCGGTGGCGGCGGCTGTTGCCTCCGGCATTTTTACTCGGTTGCGCGAATCGGCTTATCCGAAGTTGGCTGTTGCTTGATCTTTATGGGAGCGCGAGACAATCTCAGGGCGCATTTTCTCAAGCATGTTGGAAAGGTGATGGATTCCAATGAACTCCGAAAGATTGCCGGAGGCATCACTGAATGGGCACGCCGAGTGCGCGAGTTAAGGACGGAAGAAGGGTATCAGATTCTCACCCATAATGACCGGGATGATTTGAAGCCCGGTCAGTATCTTCTGCTTGACCCAGCCCCGAAACCCGCGTTCGAACGCACGATTTCCAAGGAGACGAGAGCGTTTGTTTTGGACCGGAATGGCTTTACATGCCAAATGTGCGGAGCAGTAGCAGGCGAACCACACCCAGAAGACCCAAGCAGAAGAACCCGCCTACATATCGGGCATATTATTGACAAGTCTGTTGGCGGCACTGACGACCCAAATAATCTTCGGGCGATTTGCTCGGTTTGCAACGAGGGCGCATCGAATATCACCTTGCAACGCCCCAAGGCTGACAAGCTGTTGATTCAGATTCGCCGTGCCCCCAGCTCAGATCAGCTTGAAGTGCTGAAGTGGCTTATCACGAAATTTCCCAAGCAAGCGACTGAACAAATTGGTCGCCATGACAAAAAATAAAAATGCCCAACTAACCAGTCCACCGAATCCCGTGCCTCCGGCACTTCTGGCATTTCGGCTGCGGAGCAGCCTCGGATGCCAGAAGCAAGCGGGATCGGTGACTGGGGGCGTTCAAACCAAAGCTGGGGCCGAAGGCTCCGAGCTCATTAATTGGAATCTGTTCCCATACCTCCGCAACAAAGTCTGAAGTCTCTGGCGGATCGGAAGGGAGTCAGGGCCGAGGCCGTCAGAGTCTTCGGAGGGGCAAGACGGATTTCTCCTTGCGATAAGAGAGTCCGGTTAGGATCGCGGCGAGTTGGATTGTGACTTGTCCGATGAGTGACCCCCTGCGGAGCATTCCGAGCCAGAATCAATCAGGGGCATAAAGAACAGAAATTGCAGGGTTACAAAAGCAGGGTGACAATACGATAAGAAATTCCTGCGTATTCGTAAAAATGGACTGCCAACCCGCATGGTTGCTTGCTCTCCCACCTGCCTGAACGGCAGGTGCTCTACCACTGAGCTAATCGCGCCAAAGCGAGAAG
>JACSRU010000081.1 GCA_014879575.1 Chthoniobacterales bacterium
CTGGGCTATTGAATCATGCGCCTTTGGCGCAGGGCATCTCGTTTTTGCACTTATTGGAGATGCGCCCATTCGACGGACATATCGGCGAACGCCGCAGAAATCGCTGTTCGTGTCTTTTTTTCCGGCCTATTCCACCGTCACGCTCTTTGCGAGGTTCCTGGGTTTGTCCACATCGCATCCGAGGGCGACGGCAATATGGTAGGCGAGGAGCTGGAGGGGGATCACGGAGAGGATCGGGGTCAGGTAGTCCGGAGACTCCGGGATGAGGATCACATCGTCGCAGATTTTTGCGAGCGAGGTGTCGCCCTCGGTGCCCACCGCGATGACCGGGCCCTTGCGGGCCTTGACCTCTTCAATGTTGCTGATGCTTTTGTCGAAGACGGCATCCTGGGGGGCGATGAACAGGGAAGGGGTCTCTTCCGTGATCAAGGCGATGACGCCGTGCTTGAGCTCGGCACTGGGGTATCCGGAGGAGGAAATGTAGCTGATCTCCTTGAGTTTGAGGGCCCCCTCGAGGGCGACGGGGTAATTGGCCTGCCTGCCCAGGAAGAGGAAATTTTTCGATCGGGCATACTTTTGGGCGATCTTTTTGATCGGGGCATCCAATTCGAGGGTCTTGGCGACCAGGTCGGGAAGCTTTTCCATTTCGGCGATGATCGTCCGCCCCTCCGCATGGCTTAAGTGACGGATTCGGCCGAGAAGGAGTCCAAGAAGGGCCATGATCGTAAGCTGGGAGGTAAAGGATTTCGTGGCGGCGACCCCGATCTCCGGCCCGGCATGCATATAGACTCCCCCATCGCTCTCCCGGGCGATCGTGCTGGCCACGTTGTTACAGATGCCCAGCGTGCGGTGCCCCTTTCTCTGGCTCTCGCGCATGGCGGCCAGCGTGTCGGCCGTTTCTCCGCTCTGGCTGATCACAAAGGCAAGGGTGTCCCGTTCGAGGGGGAGATTCCGGTAGCGGAATTCGCTGGCAAATTCGCATTCGACCGGCACGTGCGCCAGGGACTCGATGAGATACTCGCCGGCAAGCGCCGCATGGAAGGCGGTGCCGCAGCCAATGAGCACGATGCGATCCACCGACCGCAGCTCGCCATTCGTCATTTCCAACCCTCCCAGCTTCGCTGTGGCCTCCGTGGCGGAGAGGCGCCCGCGCATCGCATCCCGCACCGTGTTCGGCTGCTCGTAAATTTCCTTGAGCATGAAGTGCGGGAAACTTCCCTTGTCGGCGGCTTCCGCGCTAAACTCGACCTTGCTGATTTGGAAGTTGGCGCCCGACCCCGAGACCGTGGAGATTTCAAATTGGTCGGACTGAAGGACGACGATTTCGTAATCGTTCAGATAGACGACCTCCCGTGTGTGGGCCGCGATCGCACTCACGTCGCTGGCCAGAAAGTGTTCGTGGGAGCCGATCCCGAGCACGAGGGGACTGCCCCTGCGGGCTCCGACAATCACACCGGGGACGTCCGCGTGCAGCACGGCGATCCCATAGGTGCCGATCACCTGCCCGAGCGCCTTGCGGATGGCCTCGACCAACCCGGCCTTGTCCCGCTGCCCCGCCCGGTCAAATTCGCCGCCGATCAAATGGGCGAGAACTTCGGTGTCCGTCTGCGAAACAAACGTGTGGCCGTGGTTGCTCATCTGTTCACGAAGCTTCTGGTAGTTCTCAATCACGCCATTGTGAACGAGTGAGAGTCGTCCGCTCTGGTCGCTGTGCGGATGGGCGTTTTCCTGGGTGACCTTCCCGTGGGTGGCCCAACGGGTGTGGCTGATTCCGGTTTGCCCATGGACCGGATGCGCCTCAACGCAGTCTGCAAGATTCGCGATGCGTCCGACGGACTTGCGGATCTCGATGGTCCCTCCGTTGAGAATTGCCACTCCTGCGGAGTCGTAGCCCCGGTATTCCAAGCGACGCAATCCGTCGAGAAGCACAGGGACTGCCTCCGAACGGCCAATATAACCGACAATTCCACACATAAAGATTTTGAACCGTGACAATTTGTGTTCCTCTGGGCAAGATGGATTTCCAGATATGAGCCTCCCATTGAACGCCCTGCCAACCTCCAAGACACTTGCCATCATCATGGGCGGCGGAGCGGGAACCCGGCTCTTTCCCCTGACGAAGGAACGCTCCAAGCCAGCGGTTCCCCTCGGAGGAAAATACCGGCTCGTGGATATCCCGATCAGCAATTGCCTGAATTCCGGACTCCGCGGAATCTACATCCTTACGCAATTCAACAGCACGTCGCTGCACCGCCATATCAATGCGAGCTACAAGTTCGATGACTTCACGCCAAGCTTCGTCGAAATCCTGGCCGCGCAGCAAACCCCGGAGGGCTCCCGTTGGTATCAGGGAACCGCCGACGCCGTGCGGCAGAACATGCGGTATTTTCTTGAGCACCCCTACGAGTATTACGTGATTCTCAGCGGAGATCAGCTCTACCGCATGGATTACCGGGACATGCTCCGCCAGCATGTGGAAACCGGCGCCGACCTGACGATTGCCACCATCCCGGTCTCTCGGGAGCCGGCCACCGACTTCGGAATCATGCTCACCGATGAAAACCGGCGCATCGAGAAGTTCGTGGAAAAGCCGAAGGATCCCGCCCTCCTCGACACCCTGCGGATTCCGCCAGACCTTTTGAAAACAATCGGACATCCTGCGGACGCCGACCTCTACCAGGCGTCCATGGGCATCTATATTTTCAAGCGCTCGGTCCTTGAAGCCTGCCTCGACAATGATTATGTCGATTTCGGAAAAAACATCATCCCCTCGGCGATCAGCCAATACCAGGTGATGGCCTACATTTTTCAGGGCTATTGGGAGGACATCGGAACGATCGATGCCTTTTTTGAGGCCAATCTCAACCTGGTGGATGCCAATCCCCAATACAGTTTTTTTGTTCCGGGCTCGCCGGTTTTTACGCAGCCTCTCTTCCTGCCGGCCAGCACGCTGAGTTCCGCAAAAGTCACCAAGGCCATGATCTCGGACGGTTGCATCATCGGGGATGCCACGATCGAGCGGTGCGTGCTGGGGATCCGGAGCATCATCCAGTCGGGCTCGACCTTGAAGAACACGATCATGATGGGGGCGGACTTCTATGAGTCGGAAGTTCACAAACCGAATGTGGAGATTCCTCCCATCGGGATCGGACGGGATTGCATGATCAATGGCGCCATCATTGATAAGAATGCCCGGATCGGAAACCATGTCGTGATCACCCCCGAGGGGAAATCCCAGGATCTCGATGGCGATGGTTACTACATCCGCGATGGGATTGTCGTCGTGCCGAAAAACAGTGTCATTAAGGACGGAACTTGGATATAGCGGGGACATGAAATTTTTCGTTCGTCTGGTTCCGGTTGTCCTTTTGCTTCTCACGCTTGCCGGATGTTACTTTGATCACCCGCTCACCGGAGGCCCAAGCAAGGGGGTGAATACCTGGCTGCTGGGGGTCTGGGAGTCGAAGGATGAAAAAGGTCGCGTCTCGCGTCTCCTCGTAACGCCTCTCAAATCTGATCGCTATTCCCTCCGGCTGGCCGTGCCGGGAAAATTGCCGCGGGAGATCAAGCGGTATGAGTTCGAGGCCTGGTCTTCCCGGGTCGGGGAATCGGTGTTTCTGACCCTGCGTTGCCTGACAAGTCCCGGCGACATTCCCACGGGTGCCCATGTTTTTGCACATGTCCAGTTGTTGGATCAGAACCACGCCCGCACCCGTGGGCTCAAACTCGACGCGGCACCTTCCGCGACCAGCTTTGAACTCCGCAGGGAAGTCCGGAGGAAACTCAAGGACCGCACGCTTTTTGAAGGTGCCCCAAGTGCGGCATGGACGCGTGTCGAGGAGGTCTTCTTCAGCACCGGTGGCGCGGATCCGACATTTACCCCGCTTCGCAATCCGATGGGCATCGTGCGCGATCCCACGGATAAAGATCCGGATAAAAAATTGTTCGGCGATCTTGCCAACTGACCTGTCTTTTCTCGGATGGAGAGCCCGGATTATTCCGTCCTCGCGGCGAGGATCGGACGCGAAGTGCTGGCGGCGCGCTTGTTGCGCCAGGCCAAAAAGACCGCGAAGTTGCTCCATCAGGGGGAGGGGATCTTTCGCATCGAGAGATTTTTTCCATTCGACCGGATTGTTGCGTTCGGTCTGAATCTCGTCGGTCTCCGCAAGCGGGCATGGAGGAACTATCTGGACGTCCGTCTCACAACCTGTGAGTGGGAACTCCCGCGCCTGTCGCAGGAATTCGAGGGGTTCCGGCTCCTCCACCTTTCGGATCTGCACATTGACCTGGATGTCGCCCTGACTCCCGTGCTTGAACGACTGATTCGTTCCGTGCCGCATGATGCGGCGGTGATCACCGGCGACTACCGAAATACGACCGATGGGGACTATCTGCCCTGCGTGCGGGAGATGGAAAAAATCATCGGAGCCCTTGCGCCGCAACGGTGGGGGATTCTTGGGAATCACGACTTTATCGAGATGGTTCCCGCCCTCGAAGACGCCGGTCTTCCCATCCTCCTCAACGAGGTTGTGCCGGTGGAGCGCAGCGGTCAAAAACTTTGGATCGCAGGCGTTGATGATCCGCACTTCTACAAAACCCATGACCTTGCGAGGGCGCGTTCCCGCGTTCCCGAGGGGGATTGTGTCATCCTGCTTTCGCACACCCCGGAACCCTACGCCGAGGCGGAAGCCCTGGGATTTGATCTTCAGTTGAGCGGCCACACGCATGGCGGGCAGATCTGTCTGCCGGGAGGGATCCCGGTGGTTCTCCCCTGCGGCCTGGACAGAAAATTTGTCCGTGGCGTCTGGCGGCATGGAAACCTGCAGGGCTACACCTCCCCTGGTGCCGGCGGCTGCGGCGTCGCCGCGCGCCTGAACTGCCCGCCGGAAATCACGCTCCACATTCTCAAAACATCGCCCGCTCACAGCCGGTTGGCTGCCCCGCATGGACTCGAACCATGAATAATGCCTCCAAAGGGCACTGTGTTACCATTACACCACAGGGCAGTGGATTTCTCCGGGCACCCAAGGCAGGCGGACCTGCCCGAAATCCCGCAGGGGATTCCTGATGCGCGTCCGGGGACTCTGACATACTGACTCGGGCGGGAGCAAGGGGAAATCCCGACCAGAAAATTCTGTTCCCCGCATCCGGCATCCGGCACAATGCCGACCCGTGAGTAAAAAATTGCGCAATCGTCTGCTGGCCCTCTTCTGTCTGCTGGTCTTCCTGGCTGGCGGCGTTCTTTATTATGTGAACTGGGTTGTCCAAAAACCGTTCGCAATCATCCTTTTTCTGTCCGACAATTTGACTCCCTCGGTCCTTACGGCGGCAAGGCTTTATACGGGGGGGGCGGATTACCGGTTTGAATTGGAAAAATTCCCACACCTCGCGTTGCTCACGACGCAGGCGAACGACTTTGCCGTTTCGGACTCCGCTGCCGCTGCCGGGGCGGTGGCCACCGGACAGAAGCCGAACAATCGGACGCTTCGTCTCGAATCCAGCCCAACCCCGCTTCCCACGCTCCTCGATCTCGCCCGCAAAAATGGACGCGCCACCGGCATCGTCTCGAATACCTCTCTCACCGATGCGACCTCCGCCGCCTTCTATGCCCGGACGGCCGACCCGCTGGACTTTCAGTCCATCGGACTCCAACTCGTGGAGTCCGCCGACATCAATGTCCTCCTCGGCGGAGGGGCGGCGGATTTTCTTCCGGAGACGAAGGACGGACGCCGCAAGGACGGGCGCGATTTGATGCTCGAAATGAGAAACAAGGGATACGACATCGTGCGCAACCAGCAGGAAATGGAGAGCACGCCGCTCTGGCGGGCCCCCAAGGTTCTTGGACTCTTCGACATGGGGCCGCTCGCTTTCGCGGATCAGGTCCAGATTTCCGCCTCGCAGCCCACCCTCGCGGATCTCGTCCTGCAGGCCATTCTTCTCCTCCAGTATAATCCGAAAGGTTACCTGCTCGTCGTGGATGCGGGCCTCGCCGGGAAAGCCGCCTTGCAAAACTCCGGCGAACGCACCTTGCGGGAAATCGCCTCACTCGACCAGGCGGTCGCTGTCGCAAAAAAATTTGCGGGAGAGGACGCCCTCATCATTGTTTCCGGAAAGCAAAATACCGGCGGTCTGCGACTTAACGGGTATTCCTTCCGCAATGACAAGGGAGCCGCCATCCTCGGGATCAACGCGCAAGGCGTGCCTTCGCTCACATGGTCCACGGGACCCGGCTCCGGACAGACCTCCGCCCCTTCAGGAATCTCCCGCTCCGAACCCTCCGCATTTCCCACCGCTTCGGCAGTCGGTGTCGCCGAAGATTCTGTGGCCGTCAGCTTCGGCCCGGGATCCGAATCCCTCACCGGATTCCGCGACAATACCGACATCTTTCAGGTCATTAAAAAAGGACTTTAAAGAAACAAATGCTTGCCCGAAATTCTGGCGACAGTATTCTCCCCTCCTCACCGCTTACGGCTGGGTAGCTCAGTTGGCAGAGCAGAGGACTGAAAATCCTCGTGTCGGGGGTTCGATTCCCTCTCCAGCCACCACTTTCAAAAGCTCGCAGAGTCGCTTGAATAAAGCCTCTACGAGCTTTTTGAGTTTTGGGAGCATTCCGACAGGAAACGTATGGAAACGACGGGAAGTGATCTAAATTTATACGCCACTTCTACGCCGGAAAGCGGGGTTCACAGCCTCATTCGTATTCCAGCACGCTGTTGCTGTCGCTGCTGTTCGATTTCGAGGGCTCGGATAACAATTCGTAGGGTTCGCAGGAGCCCGATAAGGAGTTGACCTCCCCGGAAGTGATGGCCTTGAGCAATTCGTCCGATTGAAGCTCCTCGGGCAAGGAGACCAACCAGCTCTCCTGCCGTGTTCGGACGTGCAGGCCGTGTCCAGGAACGATTTCGAGCATGTCGATTTCCGTGATGGGCAACGCCCGGTTTTCCAGACACAGCCACCCGGTGGGTCTGGCGTTTGGGTTTGGATTGATGCAACTGGCGTGTTCCTGCCAGATCGGGCTTCTCCCCGGAGCGGATTTGCGGTTGAGCGGACTGTTTGCGGGACTTGCGATCATGGTTCTTGAGTTTGTTGAGTTGGAAGTTGATTTCCGCCAAACGGCGGGAGTCGGAGGAAATGAGCTGGTTGATTTCGTCCTTGCGGAGTCGGCAACCATTCCGGGTCATAGCGGAGGCTTTTGCACCAAGGTGCTTGGTGGCGGGGCGGTCAATGCCCTGGGCTTGGAGCGAACGGCGGTTGACCCCTTCCGATACTCCAGCTTTCCGCAGAGCACGGTTACAGCGGGTTTCCCACATCTCGCGGATTCGCTCAATTTCGAGGGGGCCGAGTTTCCGGTCGTCGAGGTTGCGGATTTTCGCTTTCGAGAAATTTCCCTCGGCATCCACGGCGCGGGTCGTCATGAAAATATGTCCGTGGACATTGCGCTGGTCGCCCTTCGTGTTCGGGTGGTGCAGGCTTACGCACAGGGCAACTCCGTAGGTGTCGCGCAGTTGCAACCCGAATCCGCGCATAAGCTCCCATTGCGCCTTCGTATTCAACTCGTGCGGCACGGCAACATCCATCGCCCGACCCACGCGGGCATCCCAACGCTTTTCGGCCTGTTCCACTCGCGCCGCCAGTTCGTCGGGCTGCATGGGCGGGCCGATGATCTGCCAGTCGATGACATCGGCTTTGTGCTTGGACCAATCGTGCTTCTCGCCAGTGCGCTCGTTGGTCAATTTGCTGCGGGTGTCGTAGGCGATCTGCGCGACGGCGCTGTGGCCTTTGGCACGGCTGATCGGGCGGATGGACAGGTGGAAAATCGCCATGTCAGCAACCGGGATGTTGGGCTTGTAGGAAAGAAAAACCGGTGTCCGGCACGCGGTAGCGTGCCCTCCCCGCCAACGGCGGGGCGCACTCGCGTCGCGGGGTTCTCCCCGCGATGCGTAAGTGCGCTTCGGCTTTCAGGGAAAGCCTCCGGTGGCTCGGAAGTCTCGTGCGCATGGATGGCCGGTTACTGGTGTGGAGCTGCCACTGTGGGCGCTTCCTTCGCGGCCTGGGGAAACACGGAGCGCAAAAGGTCGGCGTCCTGCGGCGATGCCCCGGTGATGAGCCGTGGCAAAAGCGGCTGGTGATCCCGGAGGATCAACGCGCCAATGATGATCTTGGCGCGAGTGAGCTTTTTTCGCTCGGCGGTCTGGGCGGAACGCTTGAGCCTGCGGATACGATCCTCAAGCTGCCGCCGCTCGGCTTCCAGCCGCTCGATTTTCTGTTGGGGAGATATGGTGATTTTCATAGGTGGGTTTAGCGAGGTTGGGAAAACGAGGGAGAGACGAAGGCGGATGCCCGGTCGCAGGCCAGACAGGCGGGAGCGCACCACCGCAACGACAACGGGCACTAACGACAGACGCTTCTTTTTTCCTACAAGCCGAAGAAAGACGACGTGACTTTCCCCAAAACGCCCTTTCCCGGCAGTCATTCCGCTTCCCGGTAAAAATTCTCATCGCGCCACCCCGCTTTCCGCTGGCTTACGTTCACTGGGCATCAGCGGCGGCAACTCCCCTTCAATCAGTCGCACATAGGCCGATTCCACCGATTCCGTGGCGACAAGAAGATCCCGCCCTTCCCGGATAATGAGAAACCATTTCCCCTCCGCGTGCCGCGTGGCCCAAAGCATCCGGTCCACGAGTTTGGCCGAGCCGAGCACGGCGATGATCTGCTTTTTCGTCAACGCCAGCGGACGCATTCCGTCAATGGAAACTCGCTGGTGGGAACGTGCTGTTTTCATTTCTGCTCTCCGGTTAGGCCCAGCGTGGCGGCAGTCGATTGGGCGCTGGGGTGAAAAATTCTGATCGCATTGGTCGTTCTGATTTCCTGCGACAATGGCGCGTTTCGACACGAGCACCTGCTCCCGTTTGGGTGCAACTTTTTGCCTCCCAGCCAAAAACGAGCTTCTGTGGATCGAAGTTTCCATCTCATGCAGAAACAGATAACTCCTTGCAACTGGCGAGGTGCCCCGAATTTGGGGCAAAATTCCGGCTGTTTCTGCGATGGGCAATATATCATCCGACCTACGCTAGAGCCGGATTCCGGGCAGGCAGTTCCCGACTCGGAACAACCTGAGATGACCCACTCGCAAGATCGCGCCGACGCTCTCACGTCCGCACCGTCGCCCGGATTTCAAAAAAGATTGCTCGTCCGATGAGCAATCTTCGAAGAATCAGACAGCCTCTTCGGCATTCAGAATTTCCATATACCGATCGTATGCGAACACATGTGTTTTCCCTCGGCTGGGCAATTCCCGCAGAATGCCAAGCTTCACAAGCTGCCTGGCCGACGCGTGCAAAGTCGGAATGGAAATCGGCAGACTCTTATGCGCCTCCCGGACAGAACTGACCGGATGCGCCTGAAAAAAGCGATGCACTTCGAGAGCGGAAGGAGCCGCGCGGCCGATACCGCTGATTCGCTCCCGGTCTTCCTTGAAAACTTCGAGAAGGCGAGTGGCCGTTTGAAAAGCCTGATTTCCCGTTACCGCCACTCCTTCAAAGAAAAATGCCAGCCACGCCTCCCAATCTCCTTTTTCCCGGATTTGATTGAGCAGGTCGTAATAGAGGTCGCGATGGCGTTTGAAAAACAAGCTCAGGTAAAGGAGCGGTTGACGGAGCATTCCATCCGCGCAGAGCAGCAAGGTAATGAGCAAGCGCCCAACGCGGCCATTTCCGTCCAGAAATGGATGGATGGTTTCGAACTGGACATGGGCCATGCCCGCTTTCAATAAGGTGGTGATTGCCTCGTCGTGCAGGAATTTTTCCAGCCGGTCGAGACAGGGCATCACTTCCTCAGCCGGAGGCGGGACGAATCGGGCGTTGCCGGGACGGGTGCCGCCAATCCAATTCTGACTCGTCCGAAATTCGCCGGGCTGCTTCCGGCTGCCGCGGCCTTTGGAGAGCAGGATTTCATGGAGTTCACGAATCAGCCGCAATGAGATCGGAAATCCCTCGCGGAGGCGATTCATTCCATGCTCCAGCGCCGCCACGTAGTTGGAGACTTCCTGCACGTCATTGATGGGAACTCCCGGCGCTTCATCGTTCTCGAACAAGAGGAGATCGGAAAGGGAGGATTGCGTGCCTTCGATCTGCGAGGAAAGGACTGCTTCCTTGCGGACATAGCTGTAGAGAAAGACACTGGTCTCGGGTAAAATCGTGGCGATACCATCCAGACGCCCCAGGGCGGAACTGGCTGCGGCAAACTGCGTTTCCAGTTCGGACGACCACACCAGTGACGGCACTGGCGGAAGCGGTTTCGGCACGAACGCGCGAGCTTTCTCGCCCACCGTGGAAATGGGGAGATATTGTCCTTGAATGCCCCGTTTCATGGGGACAAATCTACAGGACCATCTTTAACAACGCCAGCCTTTCCGTTAAAAATAATGCGTTATTCTTAACGATGATTGGCTCTATGTGAAAGGTAAATCATCGAGAAGGACTTCCGAGGCTACCGTGATGATCGCTCTTAATGCTTGTAATCAACCCGATGATTCCATCGAATCTCAGGCTTTCCGAAGCCTGATTTTCTTGGTATGCAAACTGCTGTGAATCAAGCAGGCGACCTATTTATTGTCGATAACTCGGACTCGGAGTGGCGAGTCCGTTCCTATCTGCTTGAATGGTGCGACCTATCCCGTGCAATCGACATTGCCACCGGATATTTCGAAATAGGTGCACTTCTTGCGCTCGGCGACAAGTGGCAGTCTGTTGAAAAAATCCGCATCCTCATGGGTGATGAGGTTTCCATGCGGACCAAACGCGCCTTTGCCGATGGACTGAAAAGGATCAATGGTCGTCTGGATGACAGCGTGGAATCTGAAAAGACCAAAAACGATTTCCTTCAAGATGTTCCGGCGATTGTTGAGGCCATTCGGTCGGGGAAAATCGAATGCCGCGTTTATCGCCGCGACAAATTTCATGCCAAGGCATACCTCACGCACGGAAAGGCTGCCGTCGTTGGTTCGTTTGGGTTGGTCGGCTCCTCCAACTTTACCTTTCCGGGCCTCTCGGACAATGTGGAACTCAACGTCCAGATTCGTGGCAACGATGTCCGGCTGCTTCAGGAATGGTATGACCGGCATTGGAACGACGCGGAGGACATCACGCCGGATATTCTCCGCACGCTGGAACGGCACACCGATCCGCGCACTCCGTTCGAGATTTATTTCAAATCTCTTTACGAATTCTTTCGCGGCGAGGCTCTGACTCCCGACCTCTGGGACAGTCGGCACTCGAAGCTGTTTCCCATTCTCGACAAGTATCAACAGGACGCTTACCGCAACCTGCTCGCTATCGCTTCCCGATACGGTGGGGCCTTCCTCTGCGACGGCGTGGGCTTGGGCAAGACCTTTGCGGGCCTCATGCTGCTGGAACGTCTTGTCGCCAGGGAAGGAAAGCGCGTCGTGCTTTTCGCACCGAAGGCGGCGCGGGAAGACGTGTGGGAACCCGCCATCGCCCGCTACCTGCCTGACTTGAACAGCGGATTCGTCAATTTCGTTCTCCGCAACCATACCGATCTTCAACGAAAAGGAAAATTCCAGCGCGACCTTCAACTCACTCTGAAAGATGCGGATGTCGTCATCATTGACGAGGCCCACCATTTCCGCAATCCCGGCATCAAAGGTGAAGGGCTTCGCGAGCCATCGCGTTACCGGCGATTACAGGATGCGTTGCATTCGAGCGACCGGAAGAAACAGTTGTTTTTCCTTACCGCCACTCCGGTGAACAATTCGGTTCACGATTTCCGACACATCATCGAACTCTTTACGAACGGAGCCGAACAGTATTTCGCATCCAACCTCGGCATTCATAGTGTCCGTGCCCACTTCATTGCGCTGGAGCGTCAGATTCTTGGGAAAGTCCCAAAAGCTCAGGCTGACTTGGAATTCGGTTCGGAAATTCTTGAGGCGGAGCAAACCCTTCGTTCGGACTCTATTTTTGACGCGCTGGTCGTTCAGCGCAGCCGGGCCTACGTGAAGCGCAGCCAGCAACAGCAAGGTTCCAGCGCGGCTTTATTCCCTGAACGGTCAGCCCCCCAAGTCGTCGCCTATAACTTGAAGGCCACTTATGGCCGGTTACTTCAAAGTGTCGAAAAGGCTTTCAACAAACAACAACCTCTCTTCGTCCTGAGCATTTATTTTCCTCTGGCTTATTGGAAAGGCGACAAGGACAGCCCGGACTACCAAAAATGGGATGAGGGCCGTCAAAAGCAGGTCGTAACGTTGATTCGCACGCTCTTTTTGAAGCGGTTTGAAAGCTCGTCAAAAGCCTTCCAAGGTTCCTGTTGGCGACTGCTTCAGAAGATTCTGGCATGGGTAACGGTGCATACCGAGAGCGAGCACGATCAGGCCCGTTTGAATCGTTGGAAACAAAAACATGGCGACTTGATCGGATATGTTCACAACCATCAACGGGAGCTTTGGCCGGAGGAGGCGGAAGAAGACGAGGCGGAGGAGTTTTTAGGCGAGGACATTCTGAATCAGGTCAAAAAACTGGATCGGGAAGAATTCGATGTGGATGCCATCCTCGATGATTGTTTCGAGGATTTGAACCAGCTCGCGGAATTCCTTGCGCTTCTCTCCGAAGTCAAGCCAGAACGTGACGACAAGCTCAAGGCACTTATCAAGCTGCTAAAGACGGACAAGGTTCTAAAAAACGAGAAAGTTCTCCTTTTCACCGAGTTCGCCGACACGGCGCGCTACCTTCAGCATGAATTAGAGGCGGCGGGCATTGCGGGCGTTCACCGCATTGATGGCGGGAGTTCGCAAAGGCAGCGGAGCGAGGTCATTCGCCGATTCGCTCCTTATTATAATAATACGACTCCGGCGGAAATTGCCGGGGAAGGCTTGGAGCCGATTCGCGTCCTGGTCAGCACGGACGTGCTTTCGGAAGGTCTGAACCTTCAGGACGCCACCCGTTTGATCAATTACGATCTCCATTGGAATCCCGTTCGGCTCATGCAACGCATCGGCCGCGTGGATCGCCGGATGAATCCGGAGATCGAAACGCGCATCATTGCCGATGATCCACGGCAGCAGAAGGTGCGCGGTAAAGTGGAATTCTGGAATTTTCTTCCCCCGGAGGAATTGGACGAACTGCTTCGTCTGTTCCAGCGGGTCGCGGGCAAAACGCTCGTCATTTCCCGCACCCTTGGCATCGAGGGGAGAAAGCTCCTCACGCCGGATGACAATTTTGATCCCGTCAAGGAACTGAACGAGCAATGCGACGGCACGCTGAGCGACACCGAGCAGCTTCGCCTGGAATATGACGAGTTAGTCAAGGCGCACCCGGAACTAGCGAAGTCTTTACCCGATCTGCCGTTGAAGGTGTTTACCGGCAAGGCATCCCCGCCGCCCGACGTGAAAGCGGTCTTTTTCTGCCATCGCATTCCCCGGCCCGATCCCAATCTCATTGACGCGGAGTCCGGCGAACCTCGCTGGTCCGACTCCGCCGGACTTACCGTCTGGACTTGCTGCGATCTGGAAACAAAAAAAGTGGCCGTGTCGCCCGGCGGCATTGCCGCCCTGATTCGTTCCATTCCGCAAACCCCGCGTCACTGCGCGCTAGATCGTGCCGCGCTCTCCGAACTTCGCAAGAAAGTCGAAAAACAACTCGTCGCCGACCATCTGCGCCCCTTGCAGGCCCCTGCGGGCGTTAGTCCGGTGCTCAAGTGCTGGATGGAGCTAAATTGATTCGCCGCGATGGCCTACCGATCTAAACAAACGAAAAAAGAAAAACTGGAGGATTTAGCGGTTTATGATCTTCCCGCTCCTTTGCAGGCCAAACTGGAAGTTGTTCGTCAGGCAATCAATTCCCTAAAAGCTGAGGCCGCAGATTGGGGAGTGAATCGTGAGTTTAGTCCCGACGGTCGTTTCCTTGGTGATGTCGGAGAACTTATTGCGAAACTATTCTTCGGAGTCGCGTTAAACGTGAAGCAACAAAAGGGCCACGACGCAATTGATGCAGAGGCAGACGCAGAAGCAACCATCGCCGGTCGCACAGTAGAGGTGAAATTACGATCTCGAAGCACGAATATCCATTTCAGCGATATTCCAGATATTGCCTTGGTCATTTACGTCTCGCCAGATCGTCTCAAATGGGGAGTGGTTTGCAATGGTCCTGGAGAAACCCTTTTAGCGAATGCGAAGCAACTACCCGATGGAAAGATGAGCACGGACTGTCACAAGCTGCTCGAACGGCAGAAGCAAGTTCAATCTTCCGATCCGCAGTTGCGTCATTCATTGCCAGTCAAACCCGCCAACTAACCTTTCCATGCCCTCAGACCTTCGCTCCATCCGCACTTTCGATCAGCTTATCCGCTACCTCGGCGATGAACTCGACTGGCCCGTCGAGGACTACGAACTCGACGAACTCGCCTTCGACTACGACCCCGCCGATCTGGGCCTGAAGGACGAGGACGCCGCCGCCATCAAGCCCCCTATCCGCCAGCTTCGCCCGTTGCCCGGAGGCCAGCCGTGGGGAGTCTTCTTTGTCGAGTTTGAAAAGAAGCGCCTCCCCATCGTGGTTCTTCGCCGCATTCTTTCGCATCTCGTCGTGAAAAAACGGGAAGCCGCGAACAAAGGCGGCAACAAGCGGTGGAATGCCCAGGACCTTCTGTTCATTTCCGCCTTCGGCGATGAAGGCAGCATTGACCGGGAAATCGCCTTCGCCCACTTCCATCAGGAATCCGGCGATCTCCCCACGCTTCGCGTCCTCGGCTGGGACGGGGGCAATACCGCGCTGACCCTTGCCGGAGTAGCACACACGCTCCGCGAAAAACTCCACTGGCCGGAGAAGGGCGAACCCGCCGACAAATGGCGCGAACGCTGGAGCAGCGCCTTCCGCCATCGGATCGGACATCGCGTTCGCACCGCCGACAATCTCGCTGAGGTTCTCGCGTCGCTTGCCCGTGGCATTCGCGACCGCTGCCGTGCGATGCTCGCCGCCGAGAGCGAGCGCGGCCAGCTTACTAAACTCTTCAAGGCATTTCAGACTGCACTCATCCACGATCTCACCCCGGAGACTTTCGCCGACACCTACGCGCAGACCATCACCTATGGCCTCCTCACCGCTGCCATTTCCCGCACGGAAATGAGCGAAGGCGCGCGCGGCACCGCCCTTATCGCCGAAAACGTCGCGGACATCGTTCCCGTCACCAATCCCTTCCTCAAGGAAATGCTACAAACCTTCCTCAAGGTCGGCGGGCGAAAGGGCGGCATTGATTTCGACGAACTCGGCATTCAGGACGTGGTGGAACTCCTTCGCGGCGAGGAAACCGATCTTCCTGCCGTCATCAAAGATTTCGGCCACAAAAACCCCGAAAAAGATCCCGTCATTCACTTCTACGAGCATTTCCTCTCCGCCTATGATCACGCGCAAAAGGTGAAGCGCGGCGTCTTCTACACCCCGCCCGCCGTCGTTTCCTACATCGTGCGCAGCGTCCATGAACTCCTCCAGACCGAGTTTGGCCTCGAAGACGGTCTTGCCTCCACCGTCACCTGGGGTGAAATGCAAAGCCGCATCCCCGGCCTCGCGCTGCCCAAGGTGCGCGTGCGCAAAGCCGGTGATTCGCTCGGACAGGAAGTGGATATTCCTGCCGACACACCCTTTGTCCAAATCCTCGATCCTGCCACCGGCACCGCCACCTTTCTCGTCGAAGTCATTGACCTTATTCATCGAACCCTGGCCGCGAAATGGAAAAAGGAAGGCCGCAACGACGCTCAGCGGCGGGCCGCGTGGAATGAATACGTGCCGAAGCACCTGCTCCCGCGCCTTCACGGCTACGAACTGATGATGGCGCCCTACGCCATCGCCCATATGAAAATCGGGCTGAAGCTCTACGAAACCGGCTACCGCTTCGGTACCGAGGAACGCGCCCGCGTCTATCTTACTAACGCACTCGAGCCGGCACACGAAGTTTCTGACCAACTTGAATCGCTTGCCCCGGCTCTTGCGCATGAGGCCAAGGAAGTGAACGCCATTAAGAGCAGTCAGCGTTTCACTATCGTCATCGGCAATCCGCCGTATTCAAAAATATCGTCTAACCTGACCCCTGAAATGCGAGCCACGGTCGAAAGGTATCGGTATCTTGATGGCATCAAAATTAAAGAGCGTGGTGCGCTCCAATTCGAGATTAATCTCCAAGACGACTACGTGAAATTTTTCCGTCTGTGTGAAGAACGGGTGGCTGCATCGAATGTCGGAATACTTGGACTTATCACAAACAATGGTTATCTCAGCACGCCTACTCTTCGCGGAATGCGCGATTCGTTACTTGAGACGTTTAAGTCAATATGGGTCGTTGACCTTCACGGGCACTTGGCAAAGGGAGAAACTGGCGCGACAGATGAACAAGAAGAAAATGTCTTCGACATTGTCCAGGGCGTATCGTTGTTTTTAGCCCATCGTATACTTCCTAAAACGGAAGATGCTGTAGTATTTCACGCAGAGCAGTATGGCGCACGGCGGAGTAAATACGCATTCCTGCAATCAAACACTCGTTCGTCAACGAATTGTATAAAGATTAGCCCATCCCCTGCTTTTTATCTCTTCATCCCGCATAGTTCGGACTTAGCACAGGAATGGAAAGAATTCATCGGCCTTTCTGACATATTTCCGAAGAATAGCGCGGGGATTATTACGGCGCGTGATGGCCTTGTAATTTCAGAGGATTCCGAAGGATTAGCTGACCGTCTTCAACGATTTAGTCGAGCCACCGAGGCGGATGCTTCGATATACGAACAGTTCAATTTCTCCGAGAGCAAACGCTTCGATTTGCGGGACGCCCAAGAGGATCTGCGTAAACTAAAGTCTTTCACTGAGCCGATTCGTCGGATGCTTCACCGCCCGTTCGATGCTCGTTTCGTTTTCTTTCATCCGAGCGTTGTCTGGAGCCTTTCGCGGCCAATGGCAGATTTGATGAAAGACGGAAAGAATTTAGCGTTGATTGCTACGCGTCAAGTGACGCGTGCTCAGTTCGAGCACGCCTTTGTCTCGCGGAACATCATCGAAATCAAAGCGTGCTCACACGACCGGAATACTCAGATATTCCCCCTCTTCCTCCGAATCTCGGATGGAGAACTTGCCCTGTCTAGGGGGGCCGCCGCAAATCTGAATTCGGCATTCTTTGCAAGCACCGCGAAGTCTCTTGGGCTGAAAGCGAACATGGCTACATATGAACTCGGCCACGATAAAGAACTCACGCCTGCTCGTTTATTTAATTACGCCTACGCAATCCTTTATTGCCCAAGCTACCGTGAGAGATATTTCGAGTTCTTGCGGAGCGATTTCCCGCGCCTGCCGCTGCCGGGAAACATCGAGCTTTTCCGCGCACTGGCCGCGCTCGGTGGCGAACTCGTCGCGCTTCACCTGCTCGAATCGCCCAAGCTCGCCAAGCCCATCACGCGCTTTTACGGCAGCGACCGCCAGCTCGTGCGCATCGGCGAGAAGGGAAAGAAACTTCTCGCCGTAAAGAACGGTGTGGGCCGTGTGCCAATCAACGCCACCAGCGGCTTCGAGGGGGTGTCGCCGGCCGTGTGGGACTTCCACATCGGCGGCTACCAAGTCTGCCACAAATGGCTCGACGACCGCCGCAAAGCTGGACGTTCACTTTCCGACGACGACATCGCCCACTATCACAAAGTCGTTGTCGCCCTCTCCGAAACCATCCGCCTCATGGCCGAAGTAGATGCCGCCATCGAACAACACGGCGGCTGGCCGGGGGCGTTCGCCGGAGAGAAGGCAGAAAACCTCAATCCCGAAGCGGCTTCAGTGAAATGAACTCCATGTCATGACCAATGGGGACACAGCGGAGGCGACTGCAAAGGTATTCATTAGCTATACCCAAGAGTCCGACGAGCACAGCCACCACGCCCTAGCTTTGTCAAACGCACTACGCGGGTTGGGTTTTGAGAGCGACATAGATCAATACCATGTCAACGAGCGTTGGCCGTCCTGGATGGAAGGACGGCTTGAATGGGCAGATTTTGTCCTGGTGATCTGCACCGAAACCTACCTCCGCAGATGGAAGAACGACGAAAAGGACGGGGTCGGCCTCGGAGCGCAGTGGGAAAGCCTTCTGACGAGGCAATACCTTTATGAATCCCCCCAGCGAAACGACAAATTCATTCCTGTTGTTTTCGAGAGCGCCGATCTGAAATTCATTCCCAAACCGCTGGCGGATGTGACTCGCGTGGTCGTTGGGCCGCAGTTGGAATTCCTCGACCGCCTTCGATCTCGTCTCCTGGGAATTCCTCCGGCTGAAATGCCGCCCATCCGAACGTCACTGGCTCCCATCGCCGTCGCGGAGGGCTTCTTTCAAAAATCATCACTCATCGGTGAAAATCAGTTTGATCCTCAGGACATTGGACTTCACCACGAGCCGGAGAGCATCGCTTCCAATCTTTTTCCTGTCGTGTTTCCCGAGACGATTTACTCCGCCAAAATTGGTGTGAAGCGAGGCTCGAAAACGGAATTTTTCAGCCGCGTCAAAAAGGCTTGGGAAAAACTGGGAAATTCAGGAAAGCCGCCATCCGATTTCTTCGTGGATTATGGCATCGTTTATACTTTTCAAAACTTTGAGCAACCGCTCTGGAAGGAGCTTTTTGCCAACAAGACATTGATTAACCCCGGTCATTTCAAAGCCTCCAAATGGGCGGAGTCGGCAGTCATGGGCGACAGGAGCAAATTTATCAAGCTGCTGAACCGTTGTTTGCAGCATCTTTGCGAGCACAACAGCACGCCGTATCAGATGGCATACTCCAAGAAAATGAAGTGCCATTTATTTGCCGTCAAAGCAGGAACACGGGAAGGCACCTTGAAAGCTCTGGCGCTCAAGACATTCGGAGATAGGACGATTTACAAAGCAATTCCCGATAAGAAATCGGACGATCCGAATGCAATTCAACACTGGAAGCATGAGGCGTTCCGGCACAAGTTCATGCGCTTCGGTCAAAAGTGGTATTTTATATTGGTTCCATTCTGGGCTTTCACCTGCGACGGCGTAAACAGCCCGAGCAAATGGCAAAAGAAGTCGAGTTCCAACATGCGCAAACCGGAGAAGAATCGCGCCGTCCTGGGGCATGTTTTATTCTGGGCCAGCGTCTTGTGCCGGGAGCCTGATCTAATCGAGTCTGGAGAGGGATTTCGGATTCAAAGGCCAATAGGGCTTTCTCTGTCTCCATCCATCAAGGACGCGGATTGGGTGAAGCTCGCAAAGTCTGACGAGCAGAAGGAAATGACCGCTGATATGGGGGTATTGCTGTGATCAAGCTGGATAAAATCATCGGCGAACCGCTCTTGGAATTCGGCAGTGGCGGCCAGTCTTTCGATATACGGGAGGGAATCACGCGATATGGTCCCGTGGACGTAGCAACTCCACGCGCAAAAACGGAAGTTAAAATTGGGCTGGTAGGAACCGCGAAAAGCATTGAGGCATTTTCGGCGTGGATGCGGACTTGCGCCAATGGCATCAAGGGAGACAATCCGCTGAATCCAAATTTGAACCCGGATTTTCCGGGGTTGGCTCCGTCAGTCGGTTTTCGCGCCAAATTTGAAACTCATGAAAGTTGGGTATCCGAGCTTTCAGAGCGGGAGTTGAAGGAGCTTTGTGAAAAGGATGGCGCTGTCAGCCTTCTGGCCGAGCTATTCCACGACAAAATCCGCTCACTTTTTGAACTGAGCGCGAGCAAGCCGGATGTCGTGATTTGCCTGCCTCCCGATATAGTGAGGAAGAGGGTAAAACCTCGGGCCTACGAAAACGAGGAGTTTGACGACCTCGACGACAGCGAGAAAGGCGTTGATTTTCACGATTATCTCAAGGGGCGTTGCCTTGTTTCCCGCTCCCTTTTCCAACTCGTGTGGCCTCGCACATACGGTGAGAGTGCGCGAGAAGTCCAAGACCCAGCCACTCGGGCATGGAATCTTTTTGGAGGTTTATTTTACAAAGCAGGCGGCATTCCTTGGAAGCTGCTTCGTCCGCCTTCCGGGAAAAGAACCTGCTATGTCGGCATCTCTTTCTCGGTGCGTGAGGAGGGCGGCTATATGCACTCAAGCCTTACCCAAGTTTTCAACGACAAAGGCGAAGGGACAATTCTCCGTGGAGGCATGGCGCATAAGTCAGAGGAAGATCACGAGGTGCATCTCTCGAAGGAGGCAGCGGAAAAGCTACTGGCTGACGCGATTCAAAACTACAAAAAGGCGAATGACGATCACCTGCCGGATCGCGTGGTGGTTCACAAGTCATCGGGATACGACCGGGCAGAATTGGACGGCTTCAACAAGGCAGCGGATGCTGTGGGCGTGAAATTCTGCGATCTTGTGGCGCTGAATCGTTCCGACATCCGGTTTTTCCGGCATGGATCGTATCCGCCCCTGCGTGGCTCGCATATCCTTTTGGATGAGATGAATTCCGTTCTCTACACGCGGGGGAGTGTTCCATTTTACCGCAAGTATCCCGGCCCCTACGTGCCGCGCCCGCTTCATGTGCGCTATTTTCAAACCGAGCGAAGCCAAACGGAATTGGCGCTGGAAATTCTGGCGTTGACGAAATTGAACTGGAACAAGACGCAATTTGATTCCCTCTATCCGATTACACTCGGTGGTTCGAGACGGATTGGAGAAATTTACAAATGGTGTCACGATCCTCCTTCTGATCCACTGAGTTACGCATTTTTTATGTAGTTTTTTTGCAATGGAGGCCGAACCGGAAAAAACATCGGACATTTGCCGCCTTTTCGTGGATGAGGCGGGCGTCCCGGAAATCTTCGACAAGAAGGGGCGTGTGATCGTCGGAAATGAAGGGTGCTCTCATTACTTCATGCTCGGAATGCTCGAAGTGGATGATCCAGAGAAGCTGGCTCTCGCCCTGAACGGCTTGCGTGAGGAGATGCGGAATGACCCCTATTTCTCCTCATCAGAATCCTTCGATCCCGCACGGAAAAGGACGGCGCTGCTCTTTCACGCCAAGGATGATCTGCCGGAGGTCAGGGTGAAAGTTTTCGACCTCCTTCGGTCTTTTGGTTCTGAAATCCGCTTCCGGGCGGTGATCTGCGACAAGCAAATCATCCGGGCACGCGAGGAAGCGCGCCGCAGTCAGCAACCGGGGTATCGCTACAATCCCGATCATCTTTACGACGAACTGGCCCGTGCGTTGTTCTCGAAATTCAGCCGGATGGCGGATGTTTACCAGCTCTGGATTGCCAAGCGGGGAAACAAGGAACGCAACGCGGCGCTGCTTCAGGCGATAGACGACGCGGAGGGGGATTTTGCCCGCAGTTTCGGGTTTTCACGCGGCGGGGTGGATCGGTGGAAAGCCACCATCACGAACCCGAGGGTCACGGTTTGTTTGCAGGCCACCGACTATTTCCTCTGGGCGCTTCAGCGGTTCTATGAGCCGCGTGAGCATCCCACAACCAAGGAAGTGATCCATGAGGATCGCTACCTCAACGCGATTTGGCCTCAAGTCAGCCAGATTCACGATCTGCATTTCGGCCCGACACAGGGCAGTTTCTTCACCGTGGGGAACCCGCTGACCGTGGAAACTCGGTTCGGCCCGAAGAAGACCCGGAAAAAGAAAATGCCGCAAGTATAGGAGCCTTGTGGGCCCTCACGGCGCGTGGCCGAGTTTCGCTTGCGGCACCATCAATCTTCTCGAACTTGTGTTCATTGTAAAGCTGGAATCTGATGGATTTTCTGAAGTCACGAGTCGTTTTCCTTCGTGAAAATTCGGGAAAGCTGGATTGGCTGGGCAACTGGAGCGGATTTCACCTCATGAGCGTCGTTCCAGTTTTTCACGGACGGTGTCAATCTCGGCAGCCAGACGTTTTTCGTCAGGCAACGCGGTAAGATATTCGCGCACGAGAACCTTGTTTGGCAGGTTGTCCGTGGCATATCGCACGAGTGCCCCGCCTTTTCCGGCGCAAAGAATGATGCCCACAGGCGGGTTTTCTTCCGGGTGTGACCAATGCTCGCGGGCATAGTTCAGGTAAACGTGCATTTGCCCGGCGTCTGCATGGGTGAACCGACCGAGCTTCAAGTCGATCACGACGAGGCAGCGCAATTTCCGATGAAACAGAAGCAGATCGACCCGATACCATCCATCATCGATGCGGAGTCGCCGCTGGCGGGCGATGAAAGCGAAGTCGTTGCCGAGTTCGAGCAAGAAGTGTTCGAGATGATGCACGAGGGCATCTTCCAACTCGGACTCGGAGTATTCGTCCTTCAAACCGAGAAATTCGAGCACAAGCGGGTCTTTGATTTCTTCGTCGGCGGTAAGCGCATCGCCGAGGCGGGCAACTGTCCCGTCTCGGAGCATTTTCGTTTTGTTTTTCGAGAGAGCCGTGCGCTCGTAGAATTGGCTATCCATCTGTCGCCGTAACTGGCGGACAGACCATCCGCCGCGTATGGCTTCCGCTTGATAAAAGGCGAATGCCTCGGGCGAGCGGGAATGACCAATCAACTCGACGTAATGTGACCACGGCAAGGGGAAGGCGCGAGCGAGATCGGACAAGGCCAGAGGGGAAGATTTTGCAGACGCTGTCTGCAAAATGTTCGACGCTGTCGAACCAATCCCGCTCAATTTGTTCGACAGTGTCGAACGAATTGCGTCGGGCTGAAACATCAGATAAAATTGCCTAAATCGGATCAAATTTGGCCGTGCAAATCCTCGGCCAAACCGCAGGGTCAAATCTTTCGACAGACGCTCCAATAATCCTTCTCCATACTCGGCTCGCTTTTTTCCGCCCTGCTCGAACTCCACGATGCGCCGTCCGACCTCCCAATAGGTGGCCGTCATGATCGAATTAACCGCCCGCGCTGAAGTCCGACGCGCGGCGTCGAGCAATTCGACCACGCCGGAAAGAACGGCATCGTAGCCTTGCAACGGTTTTGTTTTTGGGACTGGTTTCTTTTTCACAAGGAAGGCAACCGCATAAGGGTGGAAGGATTGTGACCTATGCCGCGAATTTGACAATCTCGCCTGTGCTGGAAGGTAACAGATTCCAATAGGCGGTGATGTCGTCGGCATCCTTCACCACCTCCCGATAATGGGCATAGAGCATCCGGGCGTTTTTATGGCCCATCTGTTCCGCAGTAAGGGCGGCATTGCGATGTTTCGCAAGGTGATAGGAGCCGTAGGAATGGCGCAGAATGTCGTCGGGCCATTCCTGCCACCCCATCGTCCGGCACAGCGCCCACCGCTTCCTGCGGAAATTAACGGGTAGGAGAGGGCCGGACTCCTTGCGGCAGGCCAGCAGCCATTCAATGAGGTTGTCCGGCATGTCCACGATGCGCCGGTCGCCGTCCTTGGTAATTTCCGCCGGAAGGTCGATGTGCTTCCGCTTGAAATCCACCATGTCCCATGTCATCCGGGCGGATTCCTCGGGGCGCACTCCCCCGAAGCAACCAACGGTGACAATGGGAATCATGTCCATCGGAGGAACGGTGAGAGACACCGCGCCGAATTTCTCCCGCCATGATTTTTTCTCCTGCTCCTCAGCCTCAACCTTGAAGCCTGTCGCCGCCAGATGAAGAAGCTTGCGGGCCTCCTCAATCGAGAGAATCCGCACGGCAGATTTCTTTACGGTGGATTCTTCCACGGTCATACCCAAGCAAGGATTCTCCGCCATGTGGTGCTGATTGACGGCCCATGTGAATAGCACGGAAAGATTGCGGAGCATGTTTCGCTCTCCCACCGGTTTCAATTTGCATTCGTTCAGGAATTTCCGAACGTCCACCCCGGTGATGCCATTGATCGCCTTCCGTTTTTCTGGCGGAAGCCAACGCTCAAAACGCCGCCAGCGTTTCCCCAAATCCGCAAGATAGGCAGGGCGTTTGCTCCGGCTCTTTTCCGCCAAGGCTTCTTCGATGGCTTGGGCTACCGTGAGAATGCCTGCGGGCGGCTTGGCATGTCGAATCGCAAACCGGATGGCCTCGGTGAGTGTCATTCCGGCCTTTTCAAGTTCCTTCAATGCGCCTGCCGATTCATGGAGTTGGCTCGCGGAAAGCTCGAAGGCCACCATGCCCGCTTTCTCCTTGAGGTCGATGATCGCGCCCGGCGTCGCCTTCTCATTCTGCGCATCGCCGAAAATCCATTTTCTGGCTTCCTCCAGTTTGCTGAAATCCTTGAGAATGACAGGGCCGCCCGTAAACCGTTTTCCCAACCGCACCCGCCAGTATTCTTTTCCGCGTCCGCTGGTCGCTTTGCCCACACCCACGCCAGGGGGCAAATCCTTGATTTTCGCTTTCATGGCAAAGCTTATACGCCATTTTAACGCCAACGTCAATTTATACTGTAAAATCGGAGGACTGAAAATCCTCGTGTCGGGGGTTCGATTCCCTCCCCAGCCACTCCTTTTCATAAGTAGATGTCAGGGAATGTCAAATTCCTGCGCTGCCGCCTCGAATGCTTCACCCTTGGAAAGCGGGAGTTTGCCTGCCACTTCGCGCGCCTTGGCGTGCAGTTCGATGAGTGCCGCGATTTCTATTCCCGAAGTCGGCTCTGAAAAACTTCGTAAACCCACCTGCGGGTCCCTGCGAATACGCAGGTGATGACGCGAAGACCGTCGAGCATTTCGTATTCAAAAATGACGCGGTGAGAGCCGACCCGCAAGCGGTGGAATCCCTCCAGATCTTCAACGAGTGGCCGGATGTCCCCGCGCTCCCTCGCCAAATTCTTGATCGCAAGGCGAAGCGCATGGCGGGGCTGCGGAGGGAGCTTCCGCAGATAGTCCAGCACCTCCTGCTGAATCCTCACCGAGAGCATCATTCCTCCAAGACGGAAACATCGTGATAGGTCGCCCGGCCATTCCGATGTTTGCGAATCGCTGCCATCGCCTTCGGGTCGGCCAAAATCTCCATCGTCTCCGCAATCGCTTCCACCCGTTCCATCGACATCAAAACCGCAACCGCCTTCCCCTGCTTCGTAATCGTCACGGGATGGTCCGTCGCTTCCTGGACCACGGCGGAGAATCTCTGCTGCGCCGTTTTGATGGTGTAGGCGTCGGACATGGAGAAAAGGTATGCCGAAAATGGGAAAAAAGGAAGACCTTTATTCTCTCCCGATCTCCTCGTGCTGCTGATGGGCGTGGACCCGGCTATCGCGGGGAATCACCGGAAGCGAGACCCGCGATGGATATTCTTCCGTGTGATGGATCGTCTGGCGGGCGATAGCGGACGTCGTCTCGTCGGCAGGAGACGCGCCGGTGTTCAGGTTTCTGGCGAAGACGGGGAAATTGCTGCTGGAAATCTCAATGCGGAGGCGGTGGCCGGGTTGGAATTCATACGCGGTGGGCGGGCAAGCAATCGGCACACGATAGACCTTATCCGGTTCGAGAAGTTCTCCCTCGGGAACCTGATTCCGATAACGGGCGCGGACGATGCCATCCGTGACGCCCAACGCCCGGCCATCCGGCGCGACGTCAACGAGCTTGACCGTGAAGTCGGTGTCCGGCGCGGATGAGGAGATATACAGCTCCGCCGTCACCACGCCGGTGACCTCCATCGCCTCCTCCAGCGGTTCGGAGGTATAGACAAGGACATCCGCCCGTTTCTCAATCTCGCGCTGATCCCTAAGTCCCAGATTTTCAAAACACCAGGCACCGCCCTGTGTGGGGACGGGATTGGCGGGATCGTACACGAAATGATCCGCCGGACCGGAAGGCAACACAGCAAGCCTTCCATCGCCGCCGGAGGTGTTTGCCCGGCCGCCGCTTGCCATCAAAGCAGCGAAAATCGCGGAAGTCATCGCGAACCGAAGAGCTTTCCCGTCAAATACCGCGTGCGTTGATCGGCCACCCAGTAACCAAATTCCATCCACGTGGGAACCGCTTCCTGAAAGAGCTTCCGGGAGTCCGCTTCCGACATCGCGGGCTTGGCCAACTGGCCGAGTTCTTCCAGACGTTTCATTTCCGGCACCAGGATGGTTCGGTAAAATTCCGGGTCGCCCGTTTCGGGATCATCCCAGGCCACCTTCGCGGCCTTGGCGGCCTTCTGATAGTTTCCATAGGCCTTCAGGGCGATCCCGCGCTGAATGGCAGGGAGGACCTTGGCGATGTCGGGGAATTGGACCTTGCCGAACCGGCTGAGTTCATGGACCTGTCCACTGCCCCAGGTGAAGGCGCCGCTCCGCCCGAAGTCCACCACGCCGAACGGCCAGAGGTCGCCGGCCTTGGGGAGTTTGTCATAGACCAATTCCCATGGAATGCTGAGGGCAATTCCAAAGCCGCCGTCAATGGGAGCGACTTCGGAAACGAGATAGTCGTCCATCTTCCGATAATGCTCATACGGCGAATCCCAGGCCATGAACGTACGCTTCCCCGAGGGCACGCCGATCATGAATTGATAATAACACTCCCCCTTGCCCGGCTGCATATACATCTCGAGTTCGCCGCCATCGACCAACCCGGCCAGCACTTCCTCGGCCCGGTCGTCCTTGTATTGCAGATAGACATGCCAACCGAAGGCATCGGCGGCCATGTAGAAGGCGACGGGTGCTTTCTTTGTGGCGTCCTGTTCGACCACCGTGCGGGCGGTGTTGACATCGTTGATGAGAAGGGCGGCGGCCTGCTTGTTGTATTCCTCGAAACGGGCCTCCCGGCGGGCCGGGTCCTTCAGGAGCGGGGACGCCTCCCATCCCGAGACGCCCCGGGGCGCCTTCTCCAGAAAGGGAACGTCATACACGCGGTCCACGCTCTTTGGGAACATTCCCTCGCCTTTCTCCGCGAGAAAGCGCGCGGCCTCATGGTCATTCAGCGCCATCATCACTTTGCCGACTCCGAAGAGCGTGGCCGCCTGTTGTTCGGCATCGAGCGGTTCGAGCGAAGGAAGTGGGAATTTGCTCCAGTCGTTTCCGGTCCGGGCCAGAACTGCGGTCAAAAGCGTGACCAGACCGCGTTGCGCGGGAGTTAGGGTACGACCGTCGAGTTCGGCGAGAAATTTCCTGAGTCCGGCGGCATCGTGTCGTGCGGCGAGGAGGTCGATCACGCTGGAAACGGGTTTCACGAGCGCGTGCGGAGGAAGGTCCTTGATCGCGATCATCTCCCGCCAGGCCTTTTCCTCCGCGTCATGGTCGCCATTCTGGGCCGCGATGATCGCATAGTTGCGGAGCACCGAAAGGTCGGCCTTGCCGCCCCCCGCCTCAATCGCAGCGAGGGTCTCCCGGAAGGCGGGCAGGTCGTTGCGATCCTTATGAAAGGCCGCGAGCCCGTCGAGAACAGTCATCCGTCCCCCCGGCGGAAGGTTTTCGATTTTCAGAGCGTTCTGAAGCGTCTCCTTCGCCTTGGCAAAGTCCCCTTCTTCTTCATACGCCTTGGCCACATTGAGGAGGGCCTTTGCCTTCTCCACGGGAGTGAGGTCCGGGATCTCGGAAACCCTGGCGAACTGGGTCCGTGCCTCGGCGAACTTGTTTTGGGAAATGAGCGCGCTCCCGAGACCGCCAAGCGCCGCAAACCGATTGGGCCGGGTGGTCTGCGCGAAGTCGAACGCCTCGGCATAGCGTTCGCCCGCCTTGACGAAACTCCGGTTGGTCTCATGCACCCGGGCCAGCGCGATGAGGAGATCGGCGCGCTCCGGGACGGACTGGAACTCCGGGCTTTCCAATGCCGCGCGATACAGCGGCAGGATTTCGGTGAGCTTTTTTTCCGTCTTCAAAAGTGCCGCCTGCTTCGCGATGGCGGTAACAGTGTCCTTGGCGGAACCTTCGGCGTGGGAATTCAGTGCCAGTCCTATCGTCAGGAACAGCACTCCGGCAATACGGGGCAAAGTCATTTTCATGATTAGCAATTTCTCGAATTAAAGAATTTCCTTCAGTTTCAGAATTCGCGCGATCAACTCGAGGCGCAGCGTGTTGAGGTCGCAGGTTTTCGCATTCTGCGTGGCCAGCCACAGGAGTGCCTTCCGGCCCTCATAGACGGTTTCGGTTTTTCCGGTGGCCACGGCCTTGTTGGCGAGTTGTTTGAGCAGGGTGGCATAGCGGACATCATCAATGCCTTCGCGGAAGCCCTCCCATTGCAGGGTGTCAATCGGTCCGTCTTTTGTGGGATAGACCATGTTGAACGCCCGGAAGTTGTATTCGGCGCCGGCAAAGTCATTCCATGGAGATTCATTGAGAATGTAGTTGTGCGTGCCGTCGGTGTTGGCCATGTAGGAATCGAAGCCGTGGGTGCGGCGCGCGAAATCGGGATTCTCCGCGCCCGTGTGCGGCGCGGCATAGCTGGAGACACGACCATCAAAGTCGTGCCAGGTGTCGGAGATCTCGCGGCCGTATTTTCCTCCGTAGTTAAGGAAGTCCTCGTTGTATCCGGCATAGTCCAGATGCGAGGAATGTCCCGTGCTGAGCACCTTCAGCCCCTTGTCATGGACGTATTTCCATGCCAGTCGCTGAGCGCGGAGCAGGCGAATGGCGGGTTCATCCCACGAAAAACAGTAGATGTTCTTGTGGCCGAGGGCACCTGTGACCACATCCGCTGCGAAGTCCACTCTTCGCATCAAATAGTAAGGCAGCGGTTGTTCCTCCATCGGTTGATTCTGCACCTCGGGCGACACCATCCAGTCGTAACGCGCAATGGCCGGGACGCCGCCAAAGATCGTGTCCGTGCGAAGACCGGCTTTTTTGTAGGCATCGAGTTGGGCAAGAAAGGCCTCCTTCTCATCCGGAGAGGTGAGGTCCGACAGGATCGGATAGAGAAGGTTGTGTTTCCGCATGTTCACATACTCGTTGAGAATCCGCTTGTATGCCTGTTCCTTGTCCCCTCCCATGCGCTTAAGGTATCGCGCCATGTGGGTGGCGTTATACATGGAGACATAATAGGGACGCTCGATGTCGTAATTCGTCATCGGGTCCGGGAGGTCGAACGGGAGCACGCGGACTTCCAGCGGGATGTTGCCCTGGGGTATTCCATCAACGCTGACAGCGAGGGAGCCCGTGTAGATTCCCTCGGCATCCTTCGGCGCCTCGAAGGTGAGCCAGAGTTGTTTGAACTCCCCGGCCTGGAATGCAAACGGCTGGAGGGTCTTTGCGTCGGCAACCGGCTCCACGAGATCGTTGAAGGGAATCTGGATTTGATAAGGATTGCTGATCCAGAAATATTCGGATTTTCCCGGAGCGGGATAATCAACCCGGAGGTAGTTGTCCTGGGTCTGCCGGTCCACTTTGATCAATGTCTCATCATTGAGCAACAACTCGGGGGTCAGTTCCCGCCCCTTGGTGTCGGCGAAGTAGCTGTACCACGCGAGCCCGGTCTGATACCAAATCTTCACGATCTTCACATCCACGGCGGACGCGGGGATTTTGCCTTTCTTTCCGGTGAGATCGGACACTTTGATCTCCACCTTCTTCGCATCGGCAAAGGGGAAGAAGACCACCGAGGCGGGTTCGAACTCCCCCCGCGCGGCGATGATCCGCACGGTTCCTCCGAGAACACCATCCTCCGGGAATGTCGTCTCCGTTCGTTTGACATTGCTCATCGGCGGCACCACGAAGTAGGCAAAAAGCGGGGACATCTTTGCGCCCGGCTCGGGGCTTGCGGCGACGGCCTCACGGACCCTTGTGGTGAGGGCGGCGTCTGTGGCCTGGGGAGCCGCCGGAAGGGAAGCGGATGCGGCGAGGAGGCCTCCGGCGAGGAGGGCGAAGAACGGGACGGGACGTTTCATGATCAAGGAAGGTGAGGAGAGTGGAGGGGATTCAGCGGGGAAGCAGATGGCTCTCGATGAACCCATAGGCTTTTCGGCGCATCGTGGCGGAGAACGAATGTCCGCCCCGGAAAATCAGAGGAAGGAGTTTGTCCGGTGCAAAGGTGGCTTTGGCTCGACGATGAATTTCCCGCACGCCGGAAAGAGGAAACATGAGGTCGCGGGTTCCGTGGCTCATTCCCAGGGCCCGTGGCGCGATGGCGGCCACCACGTCATCCATGTCGCCGACCTCGAGGAAGCCGGGCAGATACATCGCCCGGTTGTGGAGGAAGGCCTTTTCCTGAATGCTCCGAATCTGACTGAATCCGCAGGACGAAAAGACCGCCTTCATGCGCGGATCGGCTGCCGCCAGCCACAGAATGGTCTGCCCGCCAAGCGAATGCCCGATCCCCCCAAGACGGGAGGCATCCACGCAATCCAAGGCCGCCAGCACATCCACCGCCTGCTGCAAATCAAAGAGGTATTTTGCCGCGAGGCTCCTTCCGCGCAAAAGGGCGTCCAGAAAGAGAAAGTGCTCGTAGCTCGCTCCCTGCAGGTTCTGCTGTCCGCGAAGCCTCCGCTGTCGCCGATCCTCGAATCCCAGGTGGTCGGGGCACAGGACGACGAATCCGCGCTGGAAAAGTTCCAGTCCATACGCCATCTCCCGGTCGCCGGCCAAGCCCACCGGCTCCGACTTGCCGAGGTGATGTTGCCCGGCATGTTGGTGGGAGGCAAGGATGCCGGGCCTGCGGCCCGTCCCGTCCGGCACCAAAAGATAAGCGCGGACGCGCTCCCCCTTTTCGACGGCATACTCGATCTCCCGACGCTCCCCCCCCTTGATGCGGGTTCGACGCAGAACGCGCAGGGCAGGTGCCACCTTCGGGCGCGGAGGAAACAGGTTTTTGATTTTTGCCGGGAGGCTCATGGCTTGGCGGCTTGGTTCTCGGTGATCATGCGGGTCTCGCCGGTTCCGGTGATGGCAAGCTCTCCCGTGTTGTTTTTCTCGATGAAGCGAAAATCCGGCCCCTTGTTCGGGATGTCGAGAGTGGCATTGTCAAAGGTGCAATTCACGAGCGAAACCAGCCGCGTGGTGTCTCCGGCAAGCAGCTTGGTGTTGGTGAAGCGCGAGTCGCGATAGTTGACATACGTTCCCTTGACCTCATCGACATCCAGGAAGGTTTCGTTGGTGGAAAGCAGGGGCGGCGTGCCCACGGTTTCGCCTTTTTTGCGGACAAGACCGTCGGCCACACCCTTGCCATCGAAATTCACCTCGAGGCGTTTGACGTTCCGATAGGTGTTTCCGGTGATGGTGGCCACTCCGGACCGGGTCGTGTAGAAAACGAATCCGCCATTCATGCGGTTGCCGCGCACGGTGTAATTGTAGGCGCGTCCGTGGAAGACGACTTTGTTATCAAAATCATTGTCCTCGACCAAAATTTCGCTTCCGGCACAAATCACGATGTCGCCGATCTGATTGCCCTTGAAGGTGTTCTTGCGAAAGACAACATCCTGCATCATCTCCCACCCGTCCTCGAGATCGACTCCATACGCGGGCGCGGTGCCGCCGTTGTTTTCAAAGCGGTTGTTTTCAATCAGCCAACGAACGCCCGCTCCGCAAAAACCAAGACGGCGGTTGAAGTCCATCAGGTTGTCGTGGAAATGCACATCCGTTGACGGCGTGAAGTTGTTGATGCGCACCATCCAATCATGGGCGGCGGAATGCGCGGGTTCGTCGGAAATGGCAGGCTGGTTGAATTCCACATGCATGAACCGGGCCTTCTCCGGCACCTGAACCTTGCGGTATTGGAGGCAGTCCTGTTTTTCGAGAAAGCCGTTGTCCGCATCGAAAAAATATACCTGGTAGGCGCGGCCCAGAATCCAGGGAAAGCCCATGTAGCCGCCAAGGAAGCCGAGCTCAAATTGCTTGCGTTCCCCGCCGATCGCATAGGGCTTGATCGAGCGGATTTTTTCCGTGTCGGCGACCTTTTCCCCCCGATCTGAAAAGCCCCCCGACTCGAGGTTGGCGCGCGAGACATCGTGATAGATGCGGGTCAGGAGTTCGTTCCGGTTCCGGGCTCCGGTGGAACTGACCTGTGCGCCGTCGCCGGTGGCCTTGGTGAGATGGAGATGGTCGAACTCCAGATTGTCGCCGCCGACAATGCTCAGGCAGGAGGCGCCTTCGTGGGTGCCGGGCGCAGTCTTGAAATCGTGCTCATCGCGGTCACCCCGGATCGTGCCATTGGTGAGGCGAAAGTTCTTCGTGCCGGGAAGGACTTCGACCACGGCATACATGGGCTTGCCATTGGTGCGAACCTGAAGCGTGGCCCCGTTGAGGTCCACGATGGTGTCCTGATGGTCGAAAATCACGGGGTCCGTCTCGCTGATCAGATACGTTCCGGCGGGAAAGACGATCTTGTTGGCGCCCACGGTTTTTGCGTGTTGGAGCGCGGCGTTCAGTCCCTTCGAGGTGGCGTCCGCATCGGTGCCGTCATTGCGGATGCCGAATTTGTCGAGTTCCAGGGTGTAAACCTTGGTGAACTTCGAGACATCGGCTGTGGGCTTGGGCACGGACACTTCGGAAAGCGGCCGCAGCGGGGCGGCATCCTGTGCGGGGGCGCCGGCATGTTCCGCTTCCGCCGGCATCCATTCGTAGCCGGAGGACTCTGCGAAACACTCTCCCATGGGAAGGGCGGCGATCAATAGGAGTTCCGTTGCATGGAGACAAACTCTCCAAACAATGTTGGCTGAAGATGAATTGAGAAAGGAATGCATGGCAGGATAAGGTTTCATGGGTTGTTATTGATTCTCCGACATCCACTGCTCGACGCGTTCCTTCAGTCCCTGCGGCAGGGTCGAAAAATTGAGGACCACGTTTGCGGCTTCGTGTTTTTCTTCCTTCGTCGAGGACGGAAGGGCAACGATGGCATCAAAGTAGTCCCCGGTCATGGTTCCCAGGAAAATGCTTTTTCCCTGGGGCGCCGGGAGGATCTGCCCCTTCAGGAGTGCTACGACTTCCTTGCGGCGTTCCATGGCCTCCGCGCCCTTGTTCATGGTGTCGAGGATGGCCGCCTCCTGCAGAAGCGTTCCGCTCTTCTCCCAGTTCGCGCAGAACTCCCTCCGCTTGTGAAGGTATTCGATCGCCTTCGCGAAGTTCTGATGTTCCGTGTAATACTTCGCCGCCTCCCTGTAGGCCTCCGCACGGTGGCTTCGCGCGGCAAAGGAAAACGCCTCGACATCGGCCACCGCCTTGTCCATGGCCTCCGGGGTCGTCTCCGTGTCCCCGCTCAGGATCGCGGTCACGAGCACCAGGGCGGATGCCTTCTGGCTGGCTGTGGCACCGGGTTCGGACAGGGCTGCTTTCGCAAATTCCACCGCCTCCTGGGGTTGCTTCGCCCGCTGACGAACAACCGCCATGGCAAGGTCCGCCTGCGCCTTGTAAAGGGATGGTGTGCCGGGGTTGTCCAAGGATTCCCTGGCCCTCGCCTCTGCCTCACCGGGACTCCTCTTGGCAAGAGAGTCCAAATTTGTCCGATACTCCGCAAATTTCTTGAACGCGCCCTCGCCGCGATCGTCTGTCGAGTCCGCCCCGATCAACCGGGTGTGGACCAAAGCGCGGAGGAGTCCCCGTCCATAGGCGCGGGCCTCATCCACGGTTTCCGCCTGGGCGTATGGTGACTCGAGGGTGACGCCGAGCAGGGAGTCCGGTTTTGAGGCAAAGTAGAAGGAGAACGCGGTCTTCGGTGTCTTTTCCGGAGCGGCCAGGAAGTTGATGGCGGTGTTGGCATAGAGCGGACGTTCCTCCGCGAGCCAGGCATCCAGCTCGTTGATGTTGTTGTCCACATGGGGAAACCTTGGTCCGAGCCAATGATAGGCTTCATGGGCATCCCCCCGCAGGTAGGGACAGTGGAAATCAATGGCCACCCGGACCCCGTTCTTCGCCGCGAGTTCCTGAACGGCCTTGACCTCCGGATAAATGCTTGCGTCCCCGTAGTCGCGGTTGTGATCGTGCGGCGCGCGGTTCTTGCCCTGATCCCCCTTTTCGACCCCGTCCTTGTCAAAGAACGGAACCGCATACAAAACATACTTTTTCCGGAAGGCCACACCCGCCGCGGAATCGGACATCGCCTCGTCCAGGAATCCCTCCAGCACATAGCTGGCGAGCGCCTCGCAGGCGTGATTCCGCGCCCCGACCAGCAGCGGCAGGATTCCCTCCCCCGGCTTCCCGATCTGGAGGAGTTCCACCGGGCGACCGTCATTGGACTTCGTCAGAACGCTCTTCACGAGATTCGGGTTGGACGCGTTCTTTTTCAGGAACTCCTCGAGGTTCGTCTGGACATAGGGAAAGCCGGTCGAAAACCGCACCTTCTCCCCGGCCTTGGTGAAGGTGTAGGTGAACGATTCATCAGGATTCTTTCCCCGTTCGAAAAACGTGACCGCATCCGCGCCCAGCCACTTCCAGGTCTTCCCCTCGTCCAGACTGACGGCCGGACCGCGCTGCGTGACCCTCGCCCCCTCAAAAACAAACCGCACCGATCCCGGCTGGACAGCCTCCGCCTCGAAGTTCCAGTAAAACCAATCCTTCTCGTTGTCGCGCAGGTCCGGCGCCAGATGCACCGTCCCCTCCTCGTTGTCCTTCTCGATGATGTTGCCGCCGGGATAATCCGAGCGAATGGTGACTTTGCCCTCCGCAGCACGGAGCGATGCGGTCAGCCACAGGCAGCACATAAGCGCGGCGAGGAGACCGGAGAGGGAGCAGGCTTGAATTCTCATAAAAAGGAAGGTTGTTTCGGCAAGGCTGTGTGGGAAGGTGCTGCCTGCCGGTCCACCATCACGAAAATGTGTTCGGGAGGGCGGGGAACCATTTCGTTAGAGCGATTCGATGCGCAGTTGTTGAATATACGTGCGTGCCGAGGATGCGGTGATGAGGTCAAGGCCCTTCAACGCTCCCCCCTTTGTCTCGAAGGCGATGCCCTTTTCCTCGACCGACAGCGGGGAACCGTCCCGCTTCAAGCCGGTGACCGCAACGTCATAGGTGGCGGCATCATAATCCACGTCGATGGTGAGCGTGTAGTAGGCATTGATCCGCACCTGCTCGATTGGCACGAGGATTTTTTTCAGTTGGGGTGTGCCGTCACCAAACCCGAGTCCGCCGCCCGGATGGCACTTGAAGGCGATCTCTCCAAAGGGTGCGTTCTGAATGAGAATGCGGGTCTGCAGCAGGTGCGGACCCGGCGTCGGGAAGGTGAAGGCGATGCGCACCGTCACCCGAACCTTCGAGCTTGTGGTGGAAGGAAAATCGTTCCTGATCGAGGCACCGTAGAGGAGCAAGGCCGGACGATACTCATCCCATCGCACCGCCACCAGGCGGGCGGAGGTCCCGTCGTCTGAAAAAGTTTTCAGACGCGATTCCCACCCTTCGAGCCCGATGATCGAGGCATCGAGCGTGTAGGGAGGCGAAGCAAAGGGAGTGGTGAAATCCGCGAGGAGTGCGGAGCTTGAGAGAACCGCCGCAACCAGGGCAAACAGCGTCGGCTTCATTTTTTTTCCTCCTGGGATTTTTTCTGAAGGAATCCCGCGAGCGCCCACGCCATGTCCCGACCGAAACTCCGGGTGGATTCCGCGTTGACTTCCATGTTTCCCGCAGTGGCGTAGGGGAACTCGATCGTGGCGCCCAGGATGCAATTGGGCAGCGTGCGCGCCCAGCCCGAGGCAATGGGCGGCGGACCCTCCACATCGATCTTGTTGTAGCCGGTGCCGAATTTCATGATCATGTTCTTGCGATAGAGGAACTCTCCCTGCTGGTCGCGTTCGAGGAGGGTTGCGTAGTCCACCAAGGCCGCCTCCTGCCCGGGCGTTTCTCCGGAAAGGAGCTGAATCACCTCAAAGACATCGCCCTTCAATGCCGGATCATGAATGTCGAAAAACACCAGCGGACGCCCGCTGGCCCAGGCGGGAAGCCGGTCTTTGATGGCAATCACTTCAGGGTAGATTGATCCATCGCCAAAATCCCGGTTGTGATCGTGCGGCGAGCGCCCCTTGCCCTGGTCGCCCTCCTCGACCCCATCGAAGTCGGCGAAGGGAACGATGAAAAATTCCACGTTTTTGCGGAGCCATTTTCCCCGCTCGTCGTCTGCAAGCACGCCCTGAATGAGCCCCTCCAGCAAGTAACTTCCCATCATCTCGCTGCTGTGCATGCGCGCGGTGAGACCGACGGCATAGGGGGCCTTTTGCTTCGGATCTCCAAGTCGCAAAAGCGGCGCAGGTCGTCCCTTGCCGGTATTTGTCAGGACCTCCTGATGCACAAAGGGATGGTCCTGATACGACGCAAGAAACCTGTCGAAGTTCGATTTCACATACGGCATCCCCACGGAAAATCGGATGTCGTCCGCCTCTGGTGGAAACGCGTAGGAAAATGTGCCGTCCTTGACCGCGTCAACTCCCAACCACTTCCATGTCACCCCTCCATCCGTGCTCACTCCAGGACCTCGCGTCCCGATGTGCATGGGATTCATCACAAAGGTCACCGTGCGCCCCGCAGCTCCCTTCACCGCAAAATTCCAATAGAACCACGGTTTGCTGTCCCGATTGTCCGGACCAATCGTCACCGTGTCCCCATCCACACTCTCCACTCGCGCGTTGCCTCCGGGGAAGTTGGTTTCAATGGCTAGTTCCGAAAAGGCAGTCGCGACGGAGAGCAGGGACATGATAAAAAATGGTTTCCAGTGAGGGAGAGGGGAGGGAAGTAATAGCATACTCACAACGATGTGAGTTACGCGATAACCTCCTTTCCAGCACGACGCAAGGGAAATTTTCCTCCCGGACTATTTTTGGTCTTGGGTCTGATTGCAAATCATAACCCCAGAATCTCACATCGTTGTGAATCTTGATCTTTACGTGCCCGGCCGATTGTGAAAGATTGGGTTTCATGAATCATTATACGAGGCAGCATTTGGAATCCGACATTCTGGTGGCCGGAGGAGGGATGTCCGGGGTGTGTTGCGCCTTGGCGGCGGCGCGGCAGGGGGCGCGCGTGATTTTGTGTCAGGACCGTCCGGTGCTGGGCGGCAATGCGAGCAGCGAGATTCGGATGCACATTGTGGGGGCCAATACGAACCGTCCCTGCGCGGACCTCGTCAACGAGCCGCGTGAGAGCGGGCTCATCGAGGAAATCCGCCTGGAGAATGCGATCCGCAATCCGCAACGCTCGGCCTCGATGTTTGACGAAATTCTGCGGGAAAAATGCCTGGCGGAGAAAAGTCTTACCCTCCTGCTGAATACGACCGTGGTCGGGGCGGATGTGAAGGGGAGGGGAATCCGCCAGGTGCGGGCGGTGCGGGCTTCGACGGAGGATGTCTTTGAGATTGGTGCGCGGATTTTTGTGGATTGCACGGGGGATGGCGGACTGGGGGCGGCGGCCGGTGCGGCCTACACGCACGGACGCGAGGCGGCAGCGACCCACGGGGAAACGCTGGCTCCGACGGCGGCTGACACGAAAACCCTGGGCTCGACGCTGCTCTTTGCCGCGCGAAAATGGGACCGCCCCATGCCCTTCACACCGCCGCCCTGGGCGCGCAAGGTGACGGCTGAGGATTTTGTCCTCCGTGACTGGGCGCATCCCGGGCAGGAATTCACCTATGAATACGGGTTTTGGTGGCTGGAATGGGGCGGACACCTCGACACCATCAAGGACAACGAAGCCATTCGCGACGAGCTGTTGGCTTTGCTTTTTGGCATTTGGGACTACGTGAAAAAGGGCGACTTTGGCGCGGAAAACTGGTCGCTCGATTGGTTCGGCGTGATTCCGGGCAAACGCGAGAGCCGGAGGTTTCATGGATTGCACACGCTCACCGAGGCCGACGTGCTGACCTCCCGCCCGCAGCCGGACGCCATCGCCTACGGCGGATGGCCAATCGACCTGCATCCCGTGCATGGGTTTGACCAACGCGACCAACCGCCCTGCGTCTGGACTCCGGTGCCCCTGCTCTACGACATCCCTCTGCGGAGCTGCGTGGCGGCGGGTCTCGATAATCTCATGTTTGCGGGACGCAACATTTCCGCGAGCCACGTCGCCTTTGCCTCCACTCGGGTGATGGCCACATGCTCGGCCATCGGCGAAGGCGTGGGCATTGCCGCCGCATTTGCCATTCGGGAAAATCGCAGCCCCGCCAGCCTGCCGGACGATGCCGTCGCGATGACGGCCATCCAGGAAACCATACTGTGCGAGGACGGATTCCTCATCGGAAAGACGTTCCGCGACAGGACGAACCTCCTGCACACGGCCCGACTTTCGGCCTCCGGCGCGGCCCCGGAATGTCCGGTGACGCACGTCCTTTCCGGCGTCAATCGCACCCTGTCCCCGGACGGCGGCGTGGCGGCCGATCGCCTGATCCCCAGCACCCACCGTTGGATCAGCGACAAGGTGGCCCCGGCATGGATCCTTGCCGAATGGGACACGCCCGTTGAGATCGCCCGCATCGAAGTGATTTTCGACACCGGTCTCCACCGTCTGCTCACCCTCACGCACTCCGACAACTATGCGAGTCGGATGGTCTGGGGTCCGCAACCCGAAATGGCCCGCGATTTCCTCGTCGAAGTCCTCGGGGAGGACGGATGGACACCTCTGGCCGACGTGCGCGACAACCCGCTCCGCCGCTGGCACCACCATTTGGCCACCCCCCGTGTGTGCCGCGCGCTGCGCCTGACGGTCATGCGTTCCTGGGAAGCCGAAACCGCAGCCCGCATCGTCCGTCTGGCGGTTTACCCGGAATAACAAAATGCGCCGCCAAGCTCGTGGAGGGACCAGCTCCGTCTGGTCCGCGGGCGGTTGGGCGGGGATGGCACGGAGCGAGGTGGACGACACGGAGGTCATCCCTCCAGAAGTGACGCTTCGCGCTTGGTGTGGGCAACAAGTCGCCCTTTCCGAAATCACGGCGTGCCCTGGAGGGACCAGCTCCGTCTGGTCCGTGGACGGTTGGGCGGGGATGGCACGGCCCGAGCCGGACGACACGGAGGTCGTCCCTCCAGGAGTGGCGCTTCGCGCTTGGAGGGACCAGCTCCGTCTGGTCCGCTCGCGGTTGGCGTGGATGGCACGGCCCGAGGCGGACGACACAGCCGAGCGAAGCGAGACAGCTTGTTCGAAAGAACAACCCG
>JACSRU010000084.1 GCA_014879575.1 Chthoniobacterales bacterium
ACAACCCGAAGGGTGGCCGCAGGCCAGCAAAGGTCATCCCTCCAGAAGTGGCGCTTCGCGCTATGGGTGTGGGTGACAAGTCGCCCCTCCGGAATCACAGCGCGCCCCTGGAGGGACCAGCTCCGTCTGGTCCGCGGGCGGTTGGCATGGATGGCGCGGCCCGAGGCGGACGACACGGAGGTCATCCCTCCAGAAGTGGCGCTCCGCGCTATGGGTGTGGATGACAAATCGCCGCACCCGAAATCACGGCGCGCCCCTGGAGGGACCAGCTCCGTCTGGTCCGCAGGCGGTTGGCGTGGATGGCGCGGCCCGGGGCGGACGACGATGAAGCTGGATTGGATCAGTCGCCGGTTACGAATGGGAGAGCGTCCGAGTTGTTGTCGAACCATTCGGAAGGTCCGTGAGGAACTGCCCCCCGCGAAGTCTGGGAGGAATAGCCCCCATTTCTTTCATATGAAAAGAAGTGCTCGGGGGGGGACTTGAACCCCCACGCCTTGCGGCATACGCCCCTCAAACGTACGTGTCTGCCATTTCACCACCCGAGCGGAGTGAGAACGCAGAAAATTATCGTCTCGGAAAATTTTGGCAAGATGGAAATTTTGGCTTGCGCAATCAAAGGGGATGTCCCAGTTTGGACGGTTCCAACTGAAACGGAATTTTTATATGGCATACGCAGTGATTCAAACAGGCGGTAAACAATACCGCGTCGCCGAGGGGGATGAAATTGAGGTCGAAAAACTTGATGTTGAGACCGGTGCAAAAACCGAACTTTCGGAAGTGTTGCTCGTTGCCAATGGCGCGTCGGTAACGGTCGGCACCCCGCATGTTTCCGGGGCGACAGTAACCGCCGAGGTCGTGGATCAGTTCAAGGACGACAAGGTGATCGCCTACAAATTCAAGCGTCGCAAGGGCTACCACCGGACGGTGGGCCATCGCCGCCAGCTTACCAAACTCAAAATCGAATCCATCTCCACCAAGTAACTCGTCATGGCCCATAAAAAAGGACAAGGAAGTGTCAAAAACGGACGCGACAGCCAAAGCAAACGGCTGGGCGTAAAAAAATTCGGCGGCGAAGCCGTTGTGGCCGGGAATATTATCATCCGCCAGCGTGGGACAAAATTCCAGCCGGGGCGGAACGTCGGCCTCGGTCGGGATTACACGATCTGGGCGCTCCAGGATGGGCATGTGAAATTCGATCGCTCGGGCCGCCGTGTCAACGTCGAGCCTGTTGCCAACTGATTTTTTGCTGGCACACGGTTGTGTGCGGCAGAATTTTTGATGGCCTTTTGCAGCGGGTGAACTCCAGACTGTCATTCCCATGAAAACGCCCTCTGAATCCACAAAAAGAAATGCTGCCCTGATCCCGCAGCCGGTGAAGGCAACCTGGCTGGAAGGCAGGTGGCGGCTGGAGCCGGACACGGTCATTCAATGGGAGGGGGAGGCCGCCCGGCAGCCCGCAGAGCTTTTAGCGACCCAACTGCGGAATCCGACAGGTTTTGTGTTGCCTGTGCAACAGGCCGGATCCGCAGCGGGCACTTCGTCGGTGACCCTCACACGATCCGCCGACGGTCCCTCGGAATCCGAAGGCTATCAGCTCCGTGTCGGCGAATCCGGGGTTCGCATTGTCGCTCAAACGGCAGCCGGCTTGTTTCATGGAACCCAGACCCTGCGTCAACTCCTCCCGCCGGAGATTTTTTCGCCCTCCAAAATTTCTGCGGATTGGGAAGTGCCCGCTGTGGATATCCATGATTTCCCGAAATACGGATGGCGGGGAATGCATTTTGATGTGAGTCGTCACTTTCGTCCGGTGAGGGATGTCCTGCGATTTATTGACACAATCGCCTCGCTGAAATTCAACCGTTTCCATTGGCATCTCACCGATGACCAGGGCTGGCGTATCGAAATTAAAAAATATCCGAAGCTCACGGAAGTCGGAGCCTGGCGTAAGGAGACCCTCATCGGCCATGCCCTCAGACCGGCCGCCGAATTCACTTTTGACGGCATCCCGCATGGCGGATTTTACACGCAGGAGGAGATTCGCGAGGTGGTGCGGTATGCCGCCGACCGGCACATTACGGTCGTGCCGGAAATTGACATGCCGGGACACATGCAGGCGGCGATTGCCGCTTATCCGCATTTGGGCACCAACGACAAGCCGGTGGAGGTCTTGACGTATTGGGGGATGAGCGAGGCGGTTCTAAATCCCGAGGATTCAACCATTGACTTCCTCCGGGATGTTCTGTCCGAAGTCCTCGAATTGTTTCCGAGCCAGTGGATCCACATCGGTGGCGACGAGGTGGTTAAAACCGAATGGCTTCAAAGCGAGCGTTGCCAGCAATTGCTGAAGGAACGCGGGTTGGAACACATGGGCGAAATGCAAAATTGGATGCTGACCCGGATTCAGGAATTTCTGCAGGAACGCGGGCGGGATCTGGTCGGATGGGATGAAATTCTCGAGGCCGATTTTGACAGGCGGGCCGTCGTCATGGCCTGGCGCAGTGAAGACCGTGGCACGATCGGCGCACGCGCCGGACACCCCGTGGTCATGGCTTCCCGCAATTTGTATTTTGACTACTACCAAATCGAGCCGTCGGAGAACGAGCCGCTGGCCATCGGCGGATGTGCGCCTTTGGATAAAGTGTATTCTTACAATCCGGTTCCCCCGGAACTCACGGCGGAGGAGGCGAAGCGAATCCTCGGAGCGCAGGGCCAGCTGTGGACGGAATACATGCCGACCGCCGAACACCTGGAATACATGGCCTTTCCGCGAGCCTGCGCCCTTGCCGAAATGGTTTGGACCCCGGATTCCCGGAAGGATTACCAGGAATTTCTCAGTCGCCTAAAAACCCAATTGATCCGGCTGGAGAACGCCGGGGTGAATTATCGGCGTTTGGACGCTGCGAACGCGGAGTAGCCACAGGAGGGCAACCCCTCTCAGGCGAAGGTTTCGTCCGTCCCCACGGCTTCTCCTTCCGGCTTGCGACAAGGAGCCATCTCTGCGACATTTCCAGACATGAAGGAAATCATTTTCACTGTGACTGCGGAGGAATCCGGCAGGTTCTCGGCATCCTGGGATGATCCGTGCGGCGGCGGGATTTCCACACAGGGGGATGATTTGGCGCATTTGCAGGCAATGGTCCGGGATGCCGTGCTTTGCCATTTTGACGAGGGGGAGATTCCGGTGCGGGTGCGGCTTCACTTCACGGAAGACCCGGCACTTGCCTTTGCGTGAAACTTCCCCGCGACCTTTCCGGCCCGGAGATCGTCCGAGCCTTGCGGCGGCTGGCACTGCATAATCTCCAAGAGACGAAGGGCGGCTCCGGACGGTTTCCGTTCCCCTGACCCCCATTTTCTCACAGTGACCGGTGGGACATTGAGGATTTACGCGAAGAGGGGACGACTCAACTTCCGAGTCTCGCGTAATGGGTTTTCATACGTTTGGCGCAATCGCAAACGTAAATGACCCCGACTCCGAAACGTTAGCGAGCAGTGGGAGAGTTCGCCCGAATTGTCGCCGAGTGCTCCGCGAGTGCTGGTTTTGGTGTCCATTTGGTGTCCATTTTCGGTCCAGCCAAACTGCAAACCTTTGCCGCACTTGCGGTTGGGAAATGAGGCGAGGGTCGGAATCGAACCGACGAATACAGCTTTTGCAGAGCCGTGCCTTACCACTTGGCTACCCCGCCGTTTTTTCGGAAGAGACGTATCAATACACAGTCAGCGGAGGAATAACAACTGAAACTTGTCCGCTTCTGGTGGTTCCTTCCGATTGGTCCAGGGTTTCGACAATGTTGTTTTTGAAGGTGATGGTGAGAGTGCCGACGGGAACCTTGACGTAGATCGTGCTGGGGGCGAGGCCCTGATTGTTCTGGATGAGGGTTCCCTGGGGGGAGTTCGTCGAGTTTTGAAACGAAATGATCGTCTGGTTGTTTACGGGGACGAGGGTGGTTTGAGGGACAAGTTCGTATTTGATGTATTCCCAGGTTTGTTGGGAGCCGGTGGGATCGGCGCGGTTGGTGCGTTTTTGTGGTCGGCCCAGGCTGCGCTGCACCTCGTCGGGGGTCATGCCGATCGCCACTTCATTTCTGGAGATCAGGCCTTCGACTTCCTGGCGGCGTTGCTCGCTTTTTTGGAGATTTTCCACGAAATGTTCCGGGAGGGGTTCCACGAATTCCGGGCTGAGCCATGCGGCGATCCCGCCCTGTTGGGCATTGCCGCGAATCCGGAGGAGACCGTTGGCGCTCAAGCCCTCGATTTGGACGATCTGGGGGAAGCGGAGGGTTCCAGCGAATCGTGCTTGAGCCGTATCAAAGTGGGCCGGGGCGGGAGCTGTGAGCTTCAGTTTGAGAGGTTTGAGGCCAAAGTCGGAAAGGTAGATTGCACCGGGTTCCCGGATGAGCGGCGCGGCATTTCCGAGCGAGGCAAAAGCCAGAATCAGAAGAATCGGAATGAGGGGGATCATGCGGAGACTATCGCAGAGGCTCCGGGATTTGACAAATCCGAAGACAGCGATTCGCCTTGAACGTGAGGGTTCCCCACATTCTAATCCCAGGATGATATCCGCGTTTTCGGATTTCGTTGTTCAAGGGCACCCTCGGCGGGGCCGGTGGACGTGCGTCAGAAATTTTCCAAGCAGAATCCCATTGCCATTGACGGACTTTTTTCGAAAGGCTGAGGCATGATGACGCATCGCACCTTCCTGTTTGCCGTCCTGTTGGCCGGTCTTGCCGCATGCAACAAGCCGGAGCGCAAGCCGGCTCCCGCGCCGACACCCAATCCCACTCCGGAGGCCGGATATGCGGGCACAGCATCTCCGGCGTCACCCGTCAGCCAGGCACCGGCGACCGCCCTCCCGGAGCAGGTCACTGCGCCGGAAACGATCAACCTGGATGTCGAGGACGCCGACAACCGGGCCATGCGGGCGGAGGTTTTGAAGCGGATTGATATCATGCCGAATCTCGGCGAGGCCGAGAAGGACCGGCTCTATGTGCAGGTCGAGCGCGCGCGCGCCATGGGACAGGTCATCACGATTCCCTTTGCCTCCGGGGAAAAATCCGTGTCCCCGGCCTCGGCGGCTTCGCTGGTCAAGGCGGTGGAGTTGCCGAAAATCAAAAAGTATTTGGATGATCCCACGGTGGTTTTCGTGGTCTTGGGATTTGCGGATAAAAAAGGGGACCCAAAAACCAATCAGACGATTTCGCTTCAGCGCGCGGAGGGGGTCGTAAAGATTTTGAAGGATAAGGCCGGGGTGATGAATCTGGTGCATGCGGTTGGAATGGGGGGATCCGAGTTGTTTGATGCCACGGTCCTCGGGAAAAACCGGGTTGTGGAGGTTTGGGCTGTGTTGCCTTGATGCCGAATCCTCCGCTGGTTGTCGGGCTTGAGCCGGTTTCCCTGAGAGCGGGGCTGGTGATCGGGCGGAGCGAAGCGTGTCATCTGCGTCTGCCGGACGCCGCAGTCTCGCGCACCCATGCCACAATCACCGGGGGGCCCGGAAGCTGGTTTGTCGAGGACAAGGGAAGCCGCTCAGGGTCATACCTCAACGGCCGCTTGTTTGAAAGGGAGGAACTTTATCTTGGCGACATTCTGCAGATCGGACCATTTGCCCTGCGGTTTGACGGCAGGCGGCTGGTGGAATCCTCCCGTGCGACGGGAGCCGTCCTCGAGGCCTGGCAACTGAGCAAGTCCGTCGGAGGCACAAAGATCCTGGATCAGGTGACTCTGAGGGTCGAGCCCTGCCAGTTTATCGGAGTGATCGGGCCAAGCGGGGCGGGAAAGTCCACCTTGCTCGATGCCCTGTGCGCCCTGCGCCCCGCTCAGGAGGGGAAGGTTTTGATGGATGGAGTGGACCTCTATCGGCACTATGAATCCCTGCGGGAATTTCTCGGCTATGTTCCGCAGGACGACATTGTTCCGCTGGAACTCCCTGTCCGGGAGGCTCTCTACTACAGTGCCCGGCTGCGCTTGCCGGCAGAGGCCACGTCCGGGGAAATCCGCAAGCTGGTGGCGAGAATCCTTGCCCAGTTGGGATTGGCCGACCGGGCACAGACGCGCGTCGGCCGTCTCTCCGGGGGACAACGCAAGCGCGTGAGTGTGGGCGCCGAGTTGCTCGGGCGACCGAGGTTGTTGTTTCTTGATGAGCCGACATCCGGCCTGGATCCCTTCGCGGAGTTCAAGTTGATGGAGTCCCTCCGTCTGCTTGCCGCGGGCGGCTGCACGATTCTCTGCACGACCCATGTGATGGAAAATGCGCACCTGATGGATCGGCTCGCCGTGCTCTCGGCAGGGCGGCTGGTGTTTTTCGGAGAACCCGGGCAGGCACGGCAGGTTTTCGGGGTTGAACGTCTCACCCAGATCTACGACCGCCTCGGACAGCGGTCCGGGGTTGTCTCAACAAACGAGCCTCCGCCCTTGGTCCGCGAACCGGAAAAGCGCGCGAAGTCCAGGCGTCCGGCGGCCCTGCCGGTCCTCCTGCGCCGCCAATGGGCGATCCTTCGATCGGACGGGAAAAATCTGCTGTTGGTTCTCGGGCAGCCGGTATTGATCGGCCTCATGGTCACGTGGGTGACACGGGATCCCGCGCTCATCCTGTTTTTCGCGATGATTTCGACCCTTTGGTTCGGGTGCGGGAATGCCGCGCAGGAAATCGTGAAGGAACTTGCGATGTTCCGGCGGGAGAGACTCATCGGGCTGGGAAGGAATTCCTACCTGCTGGCCAAATTTTTCACGCTTGGCCGCATCACCATCGTCCAGAGTCTCCTACTCTATGGCGTCATGCAGGGTGTTTCGGGAGGGATCGGGGGCTCGGTCGGATGGCAAATCGGGGCACTGCTCGCGACATCGTTTGCTTCCGTCGGTCTGGGGCTCGCAATCTCCGCGCTCTCCCGGACGATCCTCCAGGCGGTGATGCTTGTTCCCCTGGTGTTGATCCCGCAAATTCTTTTTTCGGGTTTCACGCCTCCTGCCGGCGACATGAAGACCGGCCCCTACGTGGTTTCGCGGCTGATGCCCAGTGCGGCGACGCAGGCGGTGATGGATGTCAGCCTGTTCTGGGATCGAAAAATCACCGGCAGCCTGCGGGTGGACTATCCCACGGCATTTTCCAATTTGAACCGGGATCGCGGATTGCGAACCGGACAGATTTTTCAGAATAAAACGCCCGCTTTGCAGGGACTGGCCGTCCTCATCGCCTGGGCGTTTCTGGCCTACGCCGTCGCATGGGCCGGGCTTCGCGGAAAAGAGCGGGGATAAGGCGGCGGGGGGGGCTCAGGGAAGGATCACCTGCCCGCTCGATGACGTTTCATAGCCCGGAATACCCGCCAGCATGCGGAGGAATTTTCCGGACTGGAGGAGATTGCAGAGCGCGCGCACGAGGGGCTTGTCAAGTTGGTCGCGGCGGATCACCAGATCAAAGGTGGTTTGTTCGAGCGGCACGAAACCGAGGGCAAACAGGCGGGCCATCGCCGCGCATCCGAGTCCGACATCCGCAAAGCCGGAAGCAATCCACCGCGCGCATCCCGCGTGATTGGTGGTCACCGATTGATAGCCCCGGATTTTTCGTGTCGGGACGCCCTCCTCTCTGGCCATGCGGTCAAGAGCCGTCCGGCAGCCGGATCCGCGCTCACGATTTGCAAGACGGAGACGGCTCCCGGAAAGTGACCCGATTCCATGAAAGGATTTCCCTGCGGAGGGGCCAAGCATCCAGCCCTGTTCCCAACGACTGAAGCGCAGCATGGTGCAGGATTTTTCCAGACCGGATTTTTTGATGGCCGCCAGATTGGCTTCATCGGATTTTCCGTCGAAGTGAATTCCCGCCACCTGCGTCTCCCCCTCGATCAATCGTCGGAGGGCTTCGCCGTTTCCGCAAGGGATCCATAGGCAGCGTCCGCGCTGGCGGGACAGTTGGGTGACCTCCTCCGCGAATATCCCCAGTGCCGGGTCGCAGCCAGCCAGGAAGAGATTTTCCTCAAGGGATTCCCGGGGGAGGCAGGTGTCGAGTCTCAGGCCTCCGCCCTCCCGAACCAGAACCCCATCGCTGCTGTGAAAGCCTGCACCCATACGGTCGGGGGCGTCACTGGAATGCGCGACCCATCGCCCCTCCAAATGGATGACATGGACCCGTGCCCCTGCGCCCGGACCTCCTGCGGCCACTCGGATGGCGTCAGAGGCTTCTTCGGAAAAAAGCGCGTGGACTTCCCCGCCGAGGGCGTTGGCGATGCGGAGAGCGGTGTCGATACGCGGCAGGGTGATGCCGGACTCAATTTGAAACACGGCTTGTCGGCTGATCCGTGCGGCGCGGGCCAGATCAGATTGTGTCCAACCCCGTTGTTTCCGTGCGCTGGCGACTTTGGCACCGGGGGAAGGGGACGCCATTTTATCGTCCGACACCTGTCTCAAGCGGCTGGCCACCACGCGCTTTTTCCGAACAATCACGACGCGATCTCTTCCAGAACGACTGGAAAGGCGCAACATTATTTCCCAGGCTGCACTCCGGAATTCCGGATTTTCGGGTGGGCTAAAAAAGGAATTTACATCGAGGCGGCACCTGCAAAACTGAGCCGTTTCAACGAACCAGCCTGCTGTGGCAAGAGATTTATACCAAAAATGCCGGGAATACCGGGATAGCGCGGATGCGAGAGCCCAGGGATTTTATCCCTACTTTCGGTGCATCGAAGAACCCCACGGAAACTACGTGGTGTGTGACGGTCAGCCGAAGATCATGATCGGTTCGAACAATTATCTGGGGCTGGCCCAGGATCCGCGGGTGATCGAGGCGGCCTGCGAGGCGACCAGACGGTATGGGGCGGGCTGCACGGGATCCCGGTTGTTGAACGGCACGATCAAGTTGCATGTGGAGCTTGAAGAGGCACTGGCTGCGTTCCTGGAGAGGGAGTCGGTGGTTCTCTTTTCCACGGGTTTTTTTGCCAATCAGGGAGCCTTGGCGTCATTGACGGAGGACGGCGACGCGATTTTGTGCGATCGGGAAAACCACGCGAGCATCATTGACGGTTGCCAGTTTGCCCCTGCGAAATTGATTCCCTACCGTCACAACTCGCCCACTTCCTTGCGCAACCGTTTGAAACGGTTGCCGGCGGACGCGGGCCGCTTGGTGGTGATGGACGGCGTTTTCAGCATGTCGGGAGACATTGCGGATCTGCCGCCACTTGTGGCGGCCGCCAAGGAACATGGGGCCCTGCTTTACGTGGACGAGGCGCATTCGCTCGGGGTGCTTGGACCGCAGGGACGGGGCACAGTGCATCACTTCGGCTTAAATGCCGAGGTTGATGTGGTCATGGGAACGTTTTCGAAGTCACTGGGATCGATGGGCGGATTCATTGCCGGCGACGCGCAGATGATCGAATATCTCAAGCATCGCGCCCGGTGCTTTATTTTCACGGCAGCCCTCGCGCCGGCCGTCGCCGGAGCGGTGCTCAAAGCACTGGAGATTATGCAGGCCGAGTCCGAGCGCATCGAGCATCTCTGGCGGAACACGCGCAAGATGCACGAAGGGTTCAAGAGAATTGGCTTCAAGATAGGAACAACCCAGACCCCGATTGTGCCGATTCTGATCGGCAGCGAGGCAAAGGCGTTTCTCTTCACCCAGCGGCTTTATGAGGAGGGAATCTTTGCGACGCCCGCCATCTATCCCGCCGTCCGCTACGGGGAGGCGATCGTCCGCACCAGCTTCATGGCCACGCATACGGACTCCGATCTCGATCGCGTGCTCGAGATTTTTGAGAAACTCGCACGCGAACTTGGAACCTTCGATGACCCCGCCTACGTCAATCCCTCGCGCAGAAAAAACGTGTTCGATTTTCGCCTGCCGGACGGCGCGGGAGTGGAAGAGGTTCGAGAGGGTGGCGGAGAGTCTTCACAAAACGGATCCGGCGTTCATTCCTCCGTTTCCCGGTAGCGTCGCCAAGTATCTTTCTCCAAAGTCGGCATTCCATCTTCGGCACGGAACGATTGTCCCCTTTGTCGCCCTGCGGGAAGGACGTCCCGTCGGACGCATCGCAGCGATCATCAACCAGACGCACAACGAACGGTATGCCGACCGGACGGGCTTTTTCGGATTTTTTGAGTGTGAGAACGATCCGGCGACTGCAGACGCCCTGTTTCGCAAGGCGGAGGAAGTCCTGCGAGAAGCGGGAATGGATTGTGTGCGGGGGCCCTATAATCCGAGCATCAATGACGACTGCGGCGTGCTTGTTGAGCGCTTTGATCTTCCGCCGGTGATCGGATTGACCTGGAATCCGGCCTACTATCCGTCCCTGCTGGAGGGGACGGGATTTGCCAGTGTCCGGACCCTGTTCGGGATGAATCTTCCGATGTATCGTCTGCCGCAACCTGCGCGACTGGCGCGCATCGTGGAACGGATCGCCTCGCGTTCGAAGCTCCGGATCCGGACGATGGATATTTCCCGGCTGCCCGAGGAACTAAAAATCGTGCGGGAGGTTTACAACGCGACCCTCGAGAGGAATTGGGGATTTATCCCGATTTCAATGGAGGATTTGCTGGGAGCAGCCGATGACATCCGCGCGATTGCCGATCCCAGGTTGCTTCTGATTGCGGAGATGGACGGAAAGGATGCCGGGGTCGCCATCACCCTGCCAAACTTCAACGAGATCCTTGCCAAGGTCAAAGCAACCCCCCACTGGCTGCGGCTTCCGCACATTTTTTTTCTGATGAAAACGCAGAAGATCCGGAATGTACGACAGACCGTGCTGGGGGTTGTGCCCGGTTGCCGGGACCGCGGACTTCATGCCTGGCTGATCCACGAGCAATTCGTCCGCGCCCAGGAACGCTATGCCAACGCCACGCTGGGATGGCTTGAGGATACCAATGTCGAAATCATCAAAAATTGCGAGATTGTCGGGGGAGAACCCGAGAGGAGCTGGAGGATCTATGAAAAGCCGCTCGGGAAATAGCGTGAGGAGGCGGTTTCTACGCACACTTGATCTTCGGGTAATCCCGCCTAAATTCGTCGTTAATGCAGCTTTCGATGCGGACAGATTACGCCCTCCGGGCCATTTTTACCCTGGTGGAACATCATGGGGGAAAGCCGATACCGATCAGCGAGCTGGCACGCAGGAATGACGTGCCGAAAAGGTTCCTCGAGCACATCATGCTCGACCTGAAAGCTCGGGGTTGGGTGGAGAGTCTTCCTGGAAAACGCGGGGGCTACCTCCTCAAAAAGCATCCTTCAAAAATTACGATGGGGGAGATCGTCCGCGCCTTCGACGGGTATCTTGCGCCGATTGCCTGCGTCTCTGTGACAGATTACAAGCGATGCACCCAGGAGCCGGTGTGTCGCTTTCGACGGGTGATGCTGCGGGCCAGGAACGTGGTGGCAGAGTTGATGGACAAGATGACCCTGGCGGATGTGATTCGCGGGGCGCCGGTTTCTGACGCCGAGGTGACGGGGTTGCATGGCGACGGGATTTGAGAATTCCGGGGAGCCTGCAAATGTTGCGCATTTTCTTCCGGCGACATAGTCTGGCGGCTTCATGCGCAGACGGTATTTTTGGATCGCATTTTTTTGTTTGTTGGCCGGGCTGGTTGCGGCTCCCCAGGCGGACGAGGTGCGCACGCGGGTGGCGGACGGCTTTGATCAACCGGTTGGAAGGCCGGATGCGGAGGGGTATTATACCTCGCGGGGATTTCTGTCCTACCATCCCGGTGAGGATTGGAATGGGCTGAAAGGCGGCAACAGCGATCTTGGGGCACCGGTGTATTCGATTGGGCATGGATATGTCACCTTTGCGAGGGACGCCCGCATGGGGTGGGGGAATGTCGTGTTAATCCGTCATGTTTTCATGGAAAAAGGGACTCTTCAGACGGTGGATTCGATGTATGCGCATTTGGATAAAATTCTCGTTCGGGAAGGCCAGCAGATTACGAGGGGCCAGCAAGTCGGGACGATCGGAACCAATCGCGGCATGTATATTGCCCATCTCCATTTTGAGATTCGCAAAAATCTGAACATCGGACTCAACCGCTCGGCGTTCAAACGGGATTTGGTCAATTATTACAAGCCCGGCCAGTTTATTGCCGCGCGGAGAAAACTTCCCGGAAGCGGACGCAGCGCGATGATCCCGCTCAATACCTACAATCTTGGGAGAATCTTTGAGTCACCAGTCAACGCATCGTCTCCGGAGACCAAGGCGGCACAGGAAAAGTCCCCCTTCAAAAAATCCGTTCCGGCTCGCGGCAGCGGATATCGGGTCAACCGGTTTGAGGATCCGTAAAACGAGCGGAATCCCCGGCGCACCGGGGGGAATTTTCAGAGCGGGAAAAATTTCCACTTCCGTCGGCCAGTAGGCGTCCGCGTGCTGAAAAATTCATGAAAGCTCCCTGTGGAGGGCGGTCAGGCGTTCGTAGAGTGGCTGAAGGGCCTCGGGAATGATGCGCGTGTTGCCAATCACAGCGATGAAATTGGAATCGCCCACCCAACGGGGTACGATATGGATGTGAAGGTGATCAATCACTCCGGCCCCAGACGCCTTCCCGAGGTTCCAGCCGATGTTGAAACCCTGGGCCTTGACCGCGACGGACAGCAATTTTTGCGCCCGGATCGTCAACTGCCAAAGTTCCAGAACCTCTGAGTCCGTCAGTTCCTCCATCACGTGAATTTTCCTGTAGGGGACGGCCATCAGATGCCCGGCGGAGTATGGGTATTTGTTCATGACGAGGAAGGCGGACTTCCTTCGGGCGATGACCAGATGGGCGGCATCGTCGTTTGTTTGGGCGGCTTCCGTAAAGAAGTCGCTGTCGCTTTGGTGTTCCGCCTGAAAATACTCGACCCGCCAGGGAGCCCAGAGCGACTCGAGTTGTTGTTTGGGAAATTCTTCGTTCATGGCAGCGAGCATGAGCGATTTCCTTTCCCCTTGCGACTTCAAAACATGCCGCGTCCAGGGGGAGTGGAAGAAGGGACTACGGTCTATCCAAGCCGAGATCCGTGCGGAGCAGCCCGTAGCGTGGCTCGAAGAAATAGCGCACAAAGAGTCCGACAGATCCCTCGTTGTAGTCGGCGGTGACCGCGTATCCAAGCTGTCCGCCAACCAGCCAGTGGGGCGAGATCAGATAGGCTCCTTGAGCCGCAATCAAGCCAATGGCTGTGGACGAGCTTTCCGAATCGTAATTCCGTCCGTCCGGATCCAGCGGGAAATACGGACTGGCGGCCTGGTTGTTTCCCTGAACGCCGATGCCGATCGTCCCGGCAGCGATCCATTTTTTGCCTTCCTCCGTAAGAAACTGGGTCTGGAGAAGTGCCTGGGCGAGATATTCCGGACTGAAGTAGCCGCCGTGACCATAGGTGAAGTGATTTTGGTTGTTGTCGTAGGTTTCGTAGGAAGCCGCCACGCCAACGGTGATATATTCGAAGTTTTTGACGTTAAATTCGTAAGCGAGGGCCGCCGTCGCCGAAAGGTGGGTGTTGGTTTTGACATTCGTTCCGGCCAGGTAGCCGTAGCTGCCGTTCAGGAAGATTGTCCAATGCGGAGCCACCGAGCGGAAGATGGAGAGTTGGCCACCCGATTCCGTGACGCCCCCCCATTCCTCCCCGGTGTAGGGATCCCTATTTCCGACATAAGAGAGGATGCTGTCCTTGACCGCCTTCGAGTAGAGTTCGCCCTGCACGTAGCCCTTCTCGTCGCGGTAGATCAACCCAAAATTTCCAATCGGCTTGGGATTGAGGGGTCCACCGGAAGGGGTAATCCCGAATGTGGTATACCAGGAGATCCAGTCCTGATACTCAAAGCGCACCGAAAAATCCCAGAGGTTGTTGAGCGAGGTGGTGGGCGAATAGGAATACTTTTGCGCCGGGGCGCTTGTCGTTGTGACACCGTTGACCGTGGTCGTGACCGGCTTGGGGTATTTTCCAACGACCGAGTAGTCCGCCAGACTGCCCGAATTGAGGGTGATGCGTGAGATCTGGGCGGTCAACATCATCTTGTTTGCGGGATAGATGCGACCGGAAAGAATCGGAACAACGCCGGTGTTGAGTCGGCCCTCGCCGTCGGTGCCCGTCTTGGAAGAGTAGAGGAAACCGAGAGCCAGGCTTGGGCTCGTGTAGTTTTCAAGCACGCGATAAATTTTCGCGCCACCGGCACCGGCGGCCGCCACATAGAGGCCCGCCTTGAAATACCGCCGGGCTTCCGACGTGCCGTACATTTTTTTCATTGGCCCCTTGACGGTCGAGCCGATGGTCTCGGCCTTTTCGTAGTTTCCGGACTTGGCCAGGGAGGCATAGAGTCCCTGGGCGGTATTTTCGCTGGGGGACGAACGGTAGAGTTTTTCAAAGAGTTCCGAGGCCTTCGGATAATCCTTCGTGTAGTAGTAATCCCACGCGAGGACGGTTTGTTCGTTTCGGCTGAGAGGCCGGGCCTGAGCCGCCGTGAGCATGAGATCCCGGCTGCGCGCATAATTTTTTGTTTCGTAGGCTTCCACAGCCCGACGGGAGGAAATGTCGCCCTTCAGGACGCGCATCTTCGGGTAGCTGTCCCCGCGAAAGTTCACGATGGCTTCCGCGCTGCTCAGGTCGCCCTCGCGGAATTTTGAAAACGCGAGTCCGTAGCCGGCTTCTCCCAGGCTGGGATTCCATTCGAGTGCCTGGTTGAACCACATGCCGGCCGAGGAAAACTCTCCGCGGTTGAAGTAGGCCCATCCGGCTTTCGTGGCCAGGTTGGCATCCTGTCTTTCCGTTGCCTGGGTGACCCAGCTGCTGATCTGCGCCTGGCTGACCGCCGTCTGCTGGGGTTCCGAGGTGACGACTCGTGCAGAGCGCGATGGCGACGGAGAGACCGGCTGGGAAGGCATCCGCGAGGCGGGCTGTGGACTGACTTGCGTTGCCGGGAGTGAAGTGGGTTGCGACGAGGATGTCGGCTGGGAATAAACCCGGGTGGCCGGATGAAAGGGAACAGGCGTCGGCTGCGCCAGAAGTGTGGCGTCCGATGGGATCACATCCGTCGTTGTCGGCGTGGCTTGAATGGCTGGAGCCGGGATGTCCGGAGGCAGGAAAACCGGTGATCTGGGTGTGGGGGCAGCACCACGGCGCTGCATTCCGGGGACCACCGGCGTGAAGAGGGAGGGAGTCGGTGTCGGCGCCGCTTCCACGTCGGTGGGGAGACCGATGGAATCCGGCTGCTCACTCGCTGCAGGGATCTGTCCCAGCAAGGGGTTCAGCATGCACGATACGGCAAGCAGAATTGCGGAGCCGCCCTTGAAATTCACCGTTTTCCTCCCAGGGATTCCCGGATGGCGAGCTTTGTCAGCATTTTGAGACTCGCAGAGTAGTAAGGTTCGTCTGGCATCACGGGAGAAATATCCCGCACAGTTAACCGGGTTCCAGAATCACAGGCGAGAACAAAACGTGCGATGGATTGGATTCCTGAAAGAGCCGGATCTTTTCCAAAAGAATTGGTTTGCAAATTGACCGTCGCCGGGATTTTCCCCGGATCTGGAAATTGTTTCCAAAAGGTGGCATAAGGCTTCAAAAGCGGGGATTTCGGGTTATTCCAGGCAACCTGGAGGGGGATGCGAACCGCGTTGTAACCAAAATCCGGTGGGAATTGGGTTTTCAAACTGAAAGTCTCGCCCGCGAGCAACCAGTCCGGGTTGAGCGACCACTCCCCGAAGCGGGCTTCTCCGACAAATTTGAGTCCGTTTTTTGAAAGATCCTCCCATCCGCTCCCCGGGAAGTTTTTTTCAAATGCCCGGAATGCGGGGAAAATATAGTAGGAAAGATTCAGGATAGCCCCCTCTTCCGGGAGGAATCCGACGGATCCCGGCATGAGAACGATTCCCTTTGGCGTCTCCCGCAGATTGATTCGCCGAAGATCGGCAAGGATTTCTGCGGCGGCCTGCTGGTAGGCGTATTTGCCCCAACGCTCCGCAGCTCTGGTGAGCGCCCAGGCGATGAGGATTTCCGCATCGCTGGCGTTGTTTTCGTCGGTGACGCGGCCTTCGCTGCCCTCGCTGGGTTTCCAGAGCCAGGAGAAGAGTTTATCCTCCTTGCGGGTTTGGAGGTTTTGTTTTGTCCACTTCCAGATTCTCTCGAAGGTGGCCCTGTCTCCATAGGCTTCGGCCAGCAGCATGCCGTAGCCCTGTCCCTCACTGTGGGTGACATGGTCGTTTCCGTTGTCAATCACGCGACCTTCGCGTGAGACAAATTGTTTTTTGTAGAGTGTCCAGTCGCGCCGGGGGAGCCGCCAGGGATCGGAGAGCACAAAAAACCAATAAAAGAGGCCAAGGAGGACCGCAGCACCCAGAACGAGTGGTGCGATCCAATTTGGCCGACAGTCGCCCATGAACTACTCGGGATGCTCGCGTTTGCGCAGGGCCGCACGGACTCCCAAAGCCAGCAAGGCGATCAGAACAAGGACGATCAGAGCAAAGAACCAAGGCTGTTGGTCGAAGCGGCTGGAAACCCGGGTGACGAGATTTGTGGCTTTGAAGATAAAGTCGTTTCCAACTTTGGCGACGGCCAGGGAGTTTGGACGGGTGCTCCAAACGGCGAGGTCCCCGGCAAGGGAATCCCAGAACTCCCGCTCCTGCAGCACATTGATGCCGGCCAGCAAGTTGTCCGCATCCCAGGCCGTCACCAACGTCACCGGATACCCGGTATGGAATGGGGATTCAAACTGAACGGCAACGATGTCGTCGATCAGATCGGCGGTCATGTTCAGATTCGCCGTGGAAGGAGGTTCCGGCTCGCTCCGTTCCCCGGATTGCCCCCGTACCTTGAGGAGGAATTCCTCGATTGGGGAAGAGGCGTATTTTTCCGGTTTTGGGCTGGTGCTTACGACATAGCGCATTTTCCCGACCTGAAGCGGAGAGACCGGGGCCTTGGCAAGGACCTCCGGTGGGATTTCGTCCCGTGGGCCGACGATCAGGAGGCTTTTTCTGCTGCGCGGAAGTTTGGAGGAAATTTCCGTATTCGAGAGCAAAGCGCCCGAGATCTGCGCCATCTTTCCCATGAGGGTCCACGCGGCACAGGCCGTTTCGGGAGCGCGACCTCCCACAAAGACCGCCGTTTCAATTCCGTCCGGCGGAGCCGAATACGGAAACGCCGTCTGGGAGAAGAGTCCGAGATTCGGGAGGCGTGCTTTTCGCATGGCCTTGGGAAAGACGAAATCCGAATCTTCGAAGAGGGTAAACTGGAGGTTTTCATCCTGGAGCACCTCGCATTGATTGGTAACCAGCGGAATCATCTTTGGAGTCAACGAAACCTCGTTGAGTCCCGGTTGGAAGGCCTGCATCGGGAGGTAGAGCCGATGGTCGGAATGGAGGGAGCCTTCCACATCCTTCAAGCGAATGGCCGTTTGGAACTGGTTGTTGACAAAGACATTGAAGACAGAGTCTTTGCGAAAACCCGCACCGTAAACGAAATGCAGGCGCAATTCGACGTTGCTCTTGTCATCGGCCGAGATATCGCCCGGCATATAGAGTTTGAGCATGTAGGTGCCGGTATTCCATCCCTTGATGGTGGTCGTCTGGAATCCCAGTTGGCGGAAGCTATAGACACCCGGCAGACGCATCGGGGCATTTCGCACATACGCATTCTCGGGCATCGTCATTTGGTCAACGATCGCGTATTTGGAGTCCGGCAATGGGAAGTTCACCATTCCAAGAGCCAGGGCCGTCTGTTTGACCTCCTGAGGGCTGCGTCCGCTGACGATGATCATGCAGTGAGTCGGGTCGCCGGGAAGGGATTTGATGGCCAAAAAGCTTCCGTTGATTGTTCCCACCTCGGTGGCAGTTAGGAAGGGGGCCAACTCGTTCATGCTGCCAACGACGATATTGTCCATGCCCGGTCGGAGGGCGGTCGCTGTGGTCACACGGAAGGGCTGGTTGTTGACCGCCAGAGCGATCCCCTGGGTGACAATGGCGCCGAGGGAAAGGTGTTCATCCGTCATGGCGCCCGAGGCAGGCATGCAGATGTTAAACTGGTAGGGGATCCAGAGCTTCTCATCAATCCACCATCTAAGGAACGAGAGGCGTTCCGTGACCGGCTTCCACTCACCGGTTGTGGTCAGATACGACTCGTCGGGGTTGATTTCCGTATAAAGTTCCGGTGCCGCAGGATCTTCGCACTTGTAGGTGTAGTGTTGCGCGACGATGAACTGCATGCGATTGAAGCCGGTTTTCACAAGGTTCAGCGGGATCTGGATATCCACGTCACTGAACGGCTTGGTGCGATCGAGGTAGAATTGGGCAACAATGATGTCGTTCATGACCACCCGAAGCACCGAGCGTTCGGTGAGCAGGGCGATGGAATTGGTGAACTTGAGGCGGAGGCCGTAGGACTTCGCCTGAAAGCGGGCGCTCTGCGGCACAAAGACGGTATAAATACTGCTCGCATTGCGCAGCATCATCGGAGAATCCAAGGGGATCAGCCTCCGCAACGGCAGACGGAAGGATTGGACCTGGCTCTTGAAGGCGGGTTCCGGAGCCGTCGCAGTCGCTGGCGAGAACGGCGAAGGTGGCGCCATGGGCACAGTGGGCTCGGCGGCGGGGATTACCGGCACCCGGGCCTGCTGCGCGGATGCTGCCGGAACCAGTGCGGCCAGGAACAGGGTCATAATCGCCAGCCCGCGACAGGGGCTCGGCTTGCGTTTGGGTTGGGGTGTCATGGTCATAATGAGTTCAAGCGGATTGTTGCGATGTTTCAAAGGATTTTTCGGCGCGTTTGGAGTTAGCGACAAGCATGACGTGTCCGAAGTGCTGGATGGAGAACCGCACGCCGAGGGCGAGGAGGAAGAGTCCGCTGCGGATCACACCGATCCGGCGCTCGCGGGAGTTCTGGAAATCTGTCCAACGCTGGCTGTTGCCATTGACCAGGAGCACTTTGAGCTTCATTTCCTCGAGCGAGGCATGCTCGAACTGGCCTCCGACAAAGAGCGCGCCCGGTTCCCGCCGGGCATTCCGGATCGCGATGTGAAAAGTCGCCTCCTGAAATTGCGGATCGTCAGGGATTGTCATCTCCAGGGAGGAGCCCTCCACAAACAGGGATTCGAAAGCGGGATCCAGCACGAGTCCGCAGCCCTGAATCGAGAGATCGCGGATTTCTGCGGTATAAAACTTCTTTCCCAATTTGACGCGGGCACTCTTGGTGATCGGCATGCGGGGAGTCGCCCGCCGCTGACGCCTCTCGAAAAGGGTTCCCATCGCGGCCAGCAAGATAAACACATTGAAACCGGCCCACATCATCGTGATGCCAGTCGGGAAGCTCTCTGCCGGCGTGACAATCAGCCGGGTCACACCAAAGATCAGGGCCACGATGTTAAAAATCAGGAAAAAATAGAAGGGACGGGCGAGCGGACTGATGTAGTCATCGCCCAGAGTTTCCCCTTTTGCCGTCACTTTGAAGGTGGGAGCCCTGGGATTGAGGAAGACCTTAAAGATGGCCGGCAGCGTATAGACGGACTGAATGAGTTCGTAGAGCTCGGAAACAAACGTCCACCGCACCTTGCCAAACAGGAAGTCCGACACGATGACGACGGCAAGAAGATGGGGCACGGCAAATGCGGCAAAATCCACGAAGTTTGAATCATAGATTTTCAGTCCAAAAATCAGGAAGCAAAGCGGAGCCAGCATGAAGGCAACCCTCGCGTAGGAAAAAAACCAAAAGAAGCAGCTGCTGAAGTAGCAGAGGCGCTGGGGGAGTGTCAGCCCGGGGATCAGGAGCGGATTTTTCAGCAAAAAGATCTGGACCATTCCCTGGGCCCAGCGGATGCGCTGTCCGATAAAGCTGGTGAGAGTCTCCGGAGAGAGTCCCGAGATCATCGGCGTTCCGATGTAGGCGCTGTTGTAGCCTTTCGCATGCAGGGTGAGCGCGGTTTCCGCATCTTCGGTGATGGTGTCGCCGGCAAGGCCCCCGGTTTCTGCGAGGCATGTTCGCCGCAATACCGCCGCCGATCCGCAGAAAAAGGCGGAATTCCAATAGTCCAACCCCCGCTGGATGACCTTGTAGAACATCTCGTTTTCCCCCGGCATGGTGGAGAACGTCTGGAGATTTTTTTCGATGGGATCCGGATTGACAAAAAAGTGCGGAGTCTGAACAAGGAAGAGCTTCGGATCGTGGCGAAACCAGCCCACCGTCTTTTGCAGGAAATCGCTCGTGGGGGCATGGTCGGCATCAAAGATCGCCACCAGATCCCCATTGCTGAAGTGGAGGCCGTTGTTGATGTTTCCGGCTTTGGAACCCAGATTTTTTGCGCGGGTGATGTATTGGGCGCCCCATTTGAGGCACAGGGATTGGAGTTCCAGCCTCCGGTGTTTGGCGGCCGCTGCGAACTCGGGATCCTCGGATTGGCATCGCTGGTCGGTTCCGCCGTCGTCGAGCAGATAGACCTTGAGCTTGTCCTTCGGGTAGTTTATGTCGAGAGCCGAGAGGAGCGTGACCTCCAAAAGCTCCGGATCTTCGTTATAGGTTGGGATCAGGACATCCACAGACGGCAGAAGCTCCCCGTCTTCCGGCAGGGGAAGCGGCTTTCTGTCCAGCGGGTCCACGTTGACAAAGATGCTCAGAAGATAGACAATAAACCCGTAGGCCTCCGCAAAATAGAGCAGCATCGCGAAAAGGAAGCTGACCGGATCGTGGTAGGTCAGGGTTGTGAAGGTGCGCCAGTAGAAATAGTCAATCGAAAGAAATGCCGCCAAAATCAGGAAGATCACCCGGACGGTTTCCTGTTCATTAAACTGGCGAAGGATCAGGAAGACCGCCAACGCGACGACGCCGACCGAGATCTGGGTTTTTGTCGTGATGCTGGAAGCGATGGCCAACATCGCGAAGAGAAAAATCACGGCCACCGCAGGGGGCAGCCAATGGCGGAGCCTTTTCTCGTCCGGTAAATGAAGTTGCTGCAGGAAATTCATGCCGCGAATCGGGGAATCGCCCTTTCCTCAGAGCTTGCCGGGATACCTTGGAAGTTCTTCTTCAATGGCCGAGAATAACGGCAAGGACGTATCCAATAATGCCGGCGACCAGTATCAACATCATCACCGCGCCGTGGGTAATCGGTTTGATTTCTGCGCTGGCCTTTTCCAGTTTGACGATCAATGCCTCGGATTCCTTCTTCACCACATCGAGCTTCTTGGTGCAATAGTCGATGTTCTCGTGGTAGCCCTCGATTTTTTTCAGGGATTCCTCGACGTCGGTGACTTCGAGTTTCTTTTGCAGTTCCTGGAACTGCAGGGTGATCCGGTCGAGGGAGGGGAGAAGCGAGATGCGGATGGCATTGGAGAGGACCTCTGCGTTGATCGGGGGGGAGCCGGCGGCCGGGCTCTCCTCGAGCCTGGCCAGCACCTTGTCGATTTCCGGCTGGATCGAGCGGAAGACCGAGTTCGCAAGTGCCTCGGAATCCATTGGAGCGGCCTGCACGGGGCTTTTGGGGAGTTCCTGAACCTGCAGGAGCAGGCGGTCCATCGAAGGTTGAATGGTGGCCCGGACGGCGTCGGAAACCACCTCGGGGCTGATGAGCGGCTGGGCGGGCTTTCCATCAGCGGCAGGAGCCTGCTGCACGACCACGGGCTGGCGGTAGTAAACATCCAGAAGATCGATCAAGGCCAGTGCCGGATCATTATCCTGGATGTTATGACGACGTTGCCACTCGAGGACTCTGGTGCGGATTTCAGGATTATCGTTCATGGAAGCAGGATGGATTGGATGTCAAAAAGTTGGCGGTTTAATTCGCGGCTATATTCCACAAGACGCTGCCGGTCGAGCAGGTTCAGCGTGTTCGAGGCAAGTGCCTGGGGAATGGTCCAGGAGTTGAGTTGCAAAATGGTTGTCAAATGCTCGGAAAGTTTTTGCAGGTCGATTTCCCGGGCGCCGATCCGGAGCAAGTCCTCCCTCGCGCGGCTGTTTTGGTAGATTCGCAGCGACTGGCTTTGTTTGTAGTTTTTGACCACGAGCCACTCGGCCTGACTGCCGACCCGCCGCGCCACCTCCCCAGCCTGAAAAACCGTGTCCTTGTCCTCCTCGAGGATGAGCACGAGCGTCACCGAGAGCCCAAGGCTTGCCTTGACCTTCAACAGGTCGGTTTCCTCCATCCAGTCCAGGAAAACCCGCTGCTGGGCTCCCACGCCGTCCACCAACACGACATCCGTGGAGTCCAGGGCCTCGACGATGAGATCCAGATTTTCGCTGTGTCCGATGTTAAGGAACTGGGCCTCCGGATAAAATCGGGTGAGGGTGCTGTTGTTGAAGTCCGGGTCGAAGGCGATGAACGATCTGTGAACTTCACGAAGCCATTCGATGAGGCGCACGCAAAAAAACGATTTGCCGACCCCGCCCTTGTCAATGGCCGTCAGAATCAATCTTTTGCTCTGGACTCCCTGATGCGGCGGGGCAATGGCGGTCGGATGCGTGGTGAAGGATGTCATACTTCCTCGGGGGCAATCCGCGGGCGCACCGAGCCCTTTTCGTCTCCGCTGAGGCTTCCGGCTCCGGCGTGCGGATTGAGTCGCGGCAGGAGGACAGATTCCATGGCGGCAAACTGTTCAAACAGGCGCTCCTGGTAGGAGCGGAGGCGATGGCGTTCCAGAAGCGAAAGCGATTTGTCCAGGAGGAGGCCGGAGAGAGACTTGCTGGTCCGCTGCATAATGCTGAGGAGGTTCCACGGCAGGCGGGCGACCGTGATTTCCCCCGCGCCGAGTCGCAGCAATTCCTGGCGGGTTTTGCTGTTGTCGTAAATTTCCGTTGCGGGACTGGTTTTCAGGCTGCGGACGATCAACCAGTCCACGCTTGCGCCAAGTCTGCGACAGAGTTCGCCGGCTTGGAAAACCGTGTCCTTGTCCTCCTCGACGAAGCAGACAAACGTGACGCCCACCTCGCCAAGAGACGGGCTCCCTGTCGCTCCATTATTGCCCACCCAATCCACCAGCTCGGGAATCGAGGCCGCCGAGCCATCCACCAGGATCAAATCCGCGTCTTCCATCCCTTGGAGGATTTCCTGAAAGCCCTCTCCATTTGTCAGCGAGAGGAAGCGGGTTTCCGGCTGAAAGCGCGTGAGTGTCGCACTCGACCAATCGGTGTCAAATGCCATCGCACGAAGATTTTTCTCTGCCAGCCAGTCGGCGAGGTTGATGAGGAAAAACGATTTGCCAACCCCCCCTTTTGGTGTGGCTGCAATGATGAGCCGACGACTGACCGGGTGCTTGCTGAAGGCGGCTCTCGCCGAGGAGGAGGGAAGAATGGGAGGATAATCCCCCTGCTGGCTCCGGGCGGATTCTCTGGAGGCGAAGCGTCCGAAGGGTGCCTGGCCGGATCCACGGGGTGCGTGTGTGCGCAGGGGATCGCTCATGGAAAATCCAGTTTCAAAGTTCATCGTTATTCTATGGTCTCGGGAATCAGATTGTTTGCAAACCGGAGTTTACCAAAAAGACGTCGTCATTCCAACAAAACACCTTCCGGTCCCTGGAGCCAACCATCTCCGGAAGCCAGAAGCTTGGGAAAATCGAGCGAAAACTAACAAGAAGCCGCGACCGGTTGCAAGCGAGAAACTTAAAAATTCTTAAGGGAGGGCATTTTTTCCACAAAAACAAAACGGGCGGGAATTTGTGGTTCCCGCCCGGTTCCGTCAGGGGATTCCTCGGGAGAAATCGTCCGGATGTCCGACAGTCGGAGTTGTCGGTGATTTGTCAGCCGCCTCTTTGAAGGAGGCGGCTGGAAGGGTCAACTGTCTTGCTTTTCGGAGTCCGCGGATTTTTCCGTTTTGGCGACCGTGGATTTCCTCGGCTGTTTTTTTGCGGGTTTCTTCGGCTCGGGCTCTGCCGCAGTTTCGACGGCCACCTGATCCACCCACTCAATATAGGCCATGGGAGCCGCGTCGCTGGCGCGCGGTCCGAGCTTGATGATGCGGGTGTATCCGCCCTGACGGCTTGCGGCGCGCGGGGCGATTTCCGCAAAGAGCTTTTGGACGGCAGCCTTTTGGCCGAGTTCGCCGGCGGCGAGGCGTCGGGCATGCAGGTCGCCCCGCTTGCCGAGGGTGACCATTTTTTCAGCCAGCGGGCGGACCGCCTTCGCCTTGGCGAGAGTGGTCTTGATGCGTTGATGTTCGATAAGGCTGCACACTTGATTCGCGAGGAGCGAGTTGCGGTGGGCGCTGGTGCGGCCGAGTTTGACGGTTTTTTTGCGATGGCGCATGTGAGATCCTTATTTGGCTGCGGGTTCCGGTGGCAGTTCCACCATGCCGGGTTCAAACTTCATCCCGAGTCCCAGCCCGAGTTCCTGGAGTTTGTCCTTGATTTCGTTGAGCGATTTTTTGCCGAAGTTGCGGTATTTGAGCATCTCCGACTCGGTCTTCATGCCGAGCTGTCCGACGGTGGTGATGTTTGCGTTGTTGAGGCAGTTTGCCGCACGAACCGAGAGTTCGATTTCGTTCACGCTCATGTTCAGGAGTTTTTTCATGCGCGCATTTTCCTGGCTGACTTCCTGCGGGGTCTCGTCGAACTCGACCTGATCGTCATTGAATCCGACAAAGACATCGAGGTGGTGGCGAAGGATGGCGGAGGATTGCAGCAGCGCGTCATCGGGGGTGATGCGTCCGTCGGTCCAGATCTCAAGGATCACCTTGTCGTAGTCGGTGCGCTGTCCGACGCGGGTCGCCTCGACGGCGTATTTCACACGGGTTACTGGCGAGAAGATCGAGTCAATGGCGATCACCCCGATCGGTTGCTCGGCATGCTTGTTCTCGTCGCCGGTGGCGAAGCCGCGACCGACCTTGATCTCGAACTCCGCTTCAAATTTCGTCTTCTTGTCCAGCGTGCAGATGTGCTGGTCCGGGTTGAGAACCTCACATTGTGCGGTGGATTCGATGTCCGCAGCGGTGACTGCGCCTTCCTTGTTGACGGAAAGCTTGAGGTTCCGGACCTCGTGGTCGTGGGCTTTGAACTTGATTTTTTTGAGGTTGAGAATGATTTCCACCACGTCCTCCACGACATGCGGAAGGCTGGTGAACTCGTGGGCCGCCCCCTCGATTTTTACCGAGGTGATCGCCGCCCCCTCCAGCGAGCTGAGGAGCACGCGGCGCAGGGAGTTTCCCAAGGTGTGGCCGTAACCCGCTTCGAAGGGCTCGGCGACAAATTTTGCGTAGTTATCGGTTGCGGTGGACTCGTCCTTGACGAGTGTTTTCGGCATTTCAAACCGACCAAGACGAACTGGCATTGTGATTTTTCTTTCGTTTTCTGCCGGGTTTCCCCGCTCGCGTTCGGCAGTCCGTCGAAGACGGCTGCCAGCAGGACCAACGGCAAAAGGGATTTTTGCGCGAAGCGGGAGAATCTCCCTTTCCCCGGAATTGTCAAGAAGTTGTTGGAAAGATTTTATGACCCCCCGCAATCCCTACCATCAATCCATCCCTTCGCCACCGACCAGCCCGACATTTTTTTCAGCAGGGCAGGGCGCGCGGTCTCGCGTCCTCCACAAGTTGGAACGGATGGACAAACATTTTTGGGTGTGATTGCTTGGCGGGATGAAACTCACTTATTTCGGGCACTCGTGTTTTCTTGTGGAGGGTGGGGGGCAGAAGGTGTTGTTTGATCCGTTCATCCGGCCGAATCCCCTGGCCGGGAGCGTCAAGGTTTCGCAAATCGAGGCGGATTGGGTTCTGCTTTCCCACGGGCATGTGGATCATGTGGCGGATGTGGTGGAACTCGCGAACCAGACCGGTGCTCCGGTGATTGCGAACTGGGAGATTTGCGAATGGCTGGGGCGCCAGGGATTGAAAAACCTTGTGGCGATGAACCACGGCGGGACGAAACGTCTGGGCTTTGGCAGCGTGAAGATGACAAATGCCATTCATTCGAGCACCCTGCCGGACGGCTCGGCGGGGGGGAATCCCGGCGGGTATGTTGTCGGGATGCCGGAGGGGGCATTTTATTACTCCGGAGACACGGCGCTGACGATGGATATGAAGTTGATCCCCGAGGAATTTTCCATTCGGTTTGCGGTTCTGCCGATTGGCGACAATTTCACGATGGGGGCCGGCGACGCAGTCCGGGCGGCCCGGTTTGTGGACACGAATATTGTGGTGGGAGTCCACTACGGGACGTTTCCTCCGATCGAGATAGACCCGGGGGAGGCGCTCGGGATTTTTGAAAAGGCGGGGCTCACGCTTTTGTTGCCGGCGATCGGGGAAACCATCGAACTGTAGCTGGGAGCTTACCGCTTGCCGCATCCGCTGTCGGGGACGTTGCGGACGGGACATCCGAGGGGGTATTCGGCTCCCTTGTTGCAGGCGGTGTTGCTTACTCGATGCTGATACCGTTCTTTGCGAGAGTGAGTCCGGTGGCCCGCGCATAGGCAGCGATCGCGCGGATGTGATCCGCCCGTGCACGGATTTGATTGATCTCGGCTGTGGCGAGATCGCGCTGGAATTGGAGGACTTCGAAAGTGGTGGAGGTGCCGCTGGCGAGGCGGGCCTGTGCCGCTTCGAGGGTCTTTTCCGCAAAATCGCGCGCCATCGTGGTCGCCTCGATCCGCTTGCGGGTGGTGTCGATTTGTCCGGCGGCGTTATCCGCCTCGATGAGAATCGCCTGTTCCAGGCGCTTGAGATCCACGAGCCCCTTGGCCACTTCGAGTTTTGACGTTTCCAGCTGTCCGCGGGCTTCGCGATTTGGGATGGGCAGGCTCCCCACGATGCCCGTGCTCCACGTGTAGTTGTAATTCGCCTGTCCGGAAGCCCGCTGGATGCTGTCCGCAAGCGAGGTGTCGATGCCATTGACGCCGAAGCTCGCGACAAGATCAAGGCGCGGAAGGGTTTGGTTGCGGGAGAAGACGACATTGATCTGACGTTTTTGCAGGTCGAGGAGAGCCTGCCGGTAGTCGGGACGCATTTGGAATGCGAGAGGGAAATCCTTTTCGGGATCCGCCTTGACGTCGAGCAAATCCGGGAGCGACGCAATTTTCAGGCGGGTTTTGAGAACCTGAAAAACCTCGTCCGTGACGAGTTGTTTGAGAAAGTTTTCGTTGTCGAGCATGTTGCGGTTGGCGACGAGAACCCGTTCCTCCCGGGCGGCGAGGTCCGAGCGGGCCTGCATGACATCAAGCGGGGACATGACGCCGATCTCCGCGCGTTTCAGGTTGTCGGAGAGGAGCTGGGCGGCGAGGGAGCGCGAGCGTTCCTCGACACCGAGATTTTCCCGCGTGAAAAAAAGTTCGCAGTAGGTGTTTACGGTGTCCGTGACCACTTCGATGATGCGCTCGCGGAGTGTCCATTCCGAGATGGCCCGATCCGCCCGGGAGAGGCGGAGCTGCGCGAGGTTCACATCGGTCCCGAAATTTTTCAGCAGGGGTTGCGTGAAGTTGAGTCCGAAAAACGAATTGTAGCGATCATTCGTGAGCCGGTTGTCGGTGTTTCTGGTTGTTGAGGCACCGATGTCGTAGGTGAGCCCCCAAGGGGTGAGTCCGGCAATGCTGGAGTCCAATTCGAACCCGCTTGTGCGCGCAAAGAGGAGGGGCGTGTCTCCCCCGGGAACCGCCGTCGGTGTGTCGAGTTCGCTGTTCAGCGTGCGCAGTTCCTGGTTGTTTTCGTCGTAGGTCGTCGAGACTTCCGCCACGGGATCAAACTTTCCCGAAGCGGAGAGTTGCTTGGCCTTTGCGATCTGCGGGGTGTAGCGTTCCGCACGGATTTGGAAATTTTTTCGCAGGGCCATCTGGATCGCCTCCCTGAGGTCGATGGTGAGGGCTCCATCCGTTGAAGCCAATGCGGACGGGAGGAGGACGCCGGCAAGGAGCCAGGTGCCCGCTCTCCGACTCCACCGCAGAACCCGACCTTCGGCCCGGGAAGGGCGAGGAGTGCCGGGCGCGATGTCGCTTGCTGGCAGAGGCTCCTTTTTCAGCATGATCTTCATTCTGTCGGAAAGGCGAATCTTTCGGGTGCGGTTTGAAACTTTAGAAATCCATCAGGGCGGGGGGTGGGAGTTGGATGACCGGCTTGTCCAGCGGGGAATCCAGCGGAGCCAGACTCTCGGCTTTGCGGATTTCCGGTTCTGCTGGTGGGGTGGGTGCCGCTGCCTCCGGCGCAGGGGGCGTCGGGACGGACGCAGCAGCATCCGGCGAGGCGGTGGGCTCCTCCTTCTTTTCCGGTGTCACAGCGATCGCCTTGGCGACTGGAATGGACGCATCGTCGAGAGCCTCCATGCCTGGGCGAACCGATTGATAGACATCGTTGAAGCCAAGAAGGGTGGGAGCGACAACCGCCACCGGACGGATCGTCGCGAGGTCCACCGCCGCCGCCGCGCGGGGCCACTCGGCTTCCTCGTATTGCTTCGCGTAATTTCTCATTCCGCCTCCGTGGATGTCGCAACGGATTTTAGGAATTTCGGATTCGGTGCCAAACTCCTTGTAGGAAAGGGGGAGGGAGCTGGTAATCGCTCCCGTCGCGTCCGTTGATTCCAGCGTGCATCGCGGAGTCGCCAGTAGTCCGGATGTCCGGCAGATTTCCACCTCCTTGAGCCCCGAAGGCCTTTGGAAAGGCTGGGGAGGGAAGTCGGCGACCGAGGCATTCATGATTTTCGTCCAGATCGGCAGGGCGAGATCCTTTCCGAAGGCGCCGCGGTAGATCTTCGTCGGCTTGTCAAATCCCACCCAGACCCCGCAGGTCACGGCCGAGGTGTAACCGAAGAAATAGGTGTCCGTGAAATTGTAGGCCGTGCCGGACTTGCCTGCGACCGGGAAGTTTCCGAGTCCGAACTCCCTGGCCGCCGCCGCGCCGACGCCCAGGCGCATAATATCCTCCAGCCCCGCATGCACCTGAAACGCCGCCTCGGGGGAGATGGCTTTTTGCATCCCGCGGGGGGCCTCGTAAATCACCGTGCCATCGGTGTCGAGAATCCGTTTGATGAGGTGGATTTCCTTCGGATGGCGTCCCCCGTTGGGAAATACCGAGAAGGCCAGAGTTACCTCATCCAGGGTCATCTCGCTGCTCCCGAGGAAGCTGTTCGAATAATCGCGCAGAGGCGTTGTGATGCCCGCTGCCGCCACCGTTTTTTTGAGAGCCTCAAGACCGGTTTTCATGCCGAGACGGACCGTGGCCGCATTCTTGCCTTTAACGAGAGCCTCCCGGGTGGTCATGGGGCCTTCGTATTCATTATCCGCCTTCTCGACCCCCCACTCCCCGAGCAGACCGGTCTCCCCGCCCACCATGACGAACCGATTGTCCAGACAGGCGTCCTGGACAATCTCTCCGGGGAAAATCCCGTTCTCGTAAGCACTCGCAAAGACAAACGGTGTGAAGGCGGTTCCCATGGGACGTGATCCCTGGACGGCGCGGTTGTATTCGCTGTGCTTGAAATCGCGTCCGCCGACCATCGCGAGAACGCCCCCCGTCGCATTATCGAGAGCCAGAGCGGCCCCTTGGAGATACTTGGGTTCCGGCATTTTCGAGGCCATGTTTCCCCGGTTGATGGCCTCCTCAATGGTTTTTGTGGCATCCCGGTATTGGGAAAATGTCGGATGCGTGTAGGACGGGGCGGATTCCACCTGGGACAAAACATCCCTTGTGGCGCGTTCCGCCGCCCGCTGCATTTCCGAATCCAGAGTCGTCTCGATCCGGTAGCCTCCGTTCATCGCGCGGTCGAAGCCGAGAGCCTTGATGGCCTGCTGGCGGATGAGATCGACCGGGTAGGAAACCTTGAAGGGATTTGTGCGTTTGACGGCATAGAGTTTCATTTCCAGTTGTTCCTTCAACTGATTCCGAGTGATGAAGCCCATCTCCCGCATGCGCCGGAGAACGAAATTCCTGACCTCGGTTGCGCCTTCAATGTTGTTCCAGGGCGAGAGGACCTGGGGGCTTTTGAGCAGCCCGGCCAGCATCGCGCATTGCCCAATGTCGAGGTCGCTTGCCGGTCGTCCGAAATATCCGCGGGCCGCAGCCTCGACCCCATAGAATCCGCTGCCGAAATACACCCGGTTCAAATAGAGTTCCATGATCCGGTCCTTCGGGAAATTTTTTTCGATCCGCCAGGCCAGGAACATCTCCACAAATTTTCGTTCGTAAGTTCGTTCGCGGAGATCAAACGAGTTCCGCGCGAGTTGCTGGGTCACGGTGCTTGCGCCCTGCGAGATTTTCCCCCTCCGGTAGTTGGCGATGGCGGCCCGCAAAATCCCGAAGTAGTCCACTCCGTCGTGTTCGTAAAATTTGTTGTCCTCCGCAGCGATCACTGCCTTGGTGAGCATCGGAGAGATCCGGTCGTAGGGGACTGGCTGGCGGTTTTGAATGAAGATTTTGCCAAATTCCTGTCCTTTGCGGTCGTAGAGGACCGAGGCCGCCTCCATGCTGCCGACTTTTTCAAGGTCGAATTCTTCGGCCCGCTTCTCGAAGCGGAAGGAAAAAATTCCGAACGCCACCCAGGCGGCAAAGCCTCCGAAAAAGAGCAGGCCAAGCGGAATCCAGAGCCGTTTGCGCTGATACAGCGGCTTGCTCGGACGACGCTTCCTTTTTTCCCAACTGTAATATCTTTTGCTGATGGGGGGTTATTTTCCATGCCTGAGCGTTCCGTGCAATTGGGAAAACAGAAGATTTGCACTTTGACGGTGCTTTGCGTTATCCAAAAACCGGATAAAGAGTCCGACCTTCGTGCCATTCCGCCCCTGACCAGACATGCCAATGCCCGCCCTTCAAAATCGCACCTTTCGCATATTGATGATGGGTGTCGCCATGCTGGGAGCATTGGCGGCCATTGGGGGGTCCGCCTCTCTGTCCTTCCGGCAGGCCCGCCTGGCGGCCATTGAGTCCATGCAGGAAAAAACCGGGATCTGGGCGCAAGCCATCAGCCGCCTGGTGGACGGCGCTCGCGCGAAACTTCAACTTCTGGACCAAGCCACCCAGGGCGAGATCAACCAACAGACAGCGAATCTTCTCAGGCGGCTCGTCGTGGAGAGCACGATTTTCCGCGAAGCCTGGATGGTAAAGGATGGTCGGATGGTCTGTTCGGATGTCGGAGTGCTTGCGGAGCCTGTTCCGATGGCTTCGGATCTTTGCCAACTCGGCTCGGTTGCGGAAGTCCGGTTGCTGCCCCGGCCGAGTCAGGGGGACCAATCGGACGCGATTTTGATCAACTACAATACCGGAAAAGGCTACTTCTTCGGACTGTCGATTCCGACACAGACCATCGGGGAGCTGATGCGCTATGGCGACAGCAACGCGGCCCACGCGACGTTTTTCATGAGGCAGGATGGCGTTGTGCTGGATCGCTCGCTCAATTCCGTTCCCAATGTCACTCCTCCCACAAAGGTTCCGCCTGCCGGGCTTTCGGAAACCCAGGATGCGCTGATCTACTCGCGGGTTGTCCCGGGATATAATTATGCGGTGGTCGCCATTTTTCCCAAGAAGGCTCTCTGGTCGCTTTGGGCGCAGAGCGTGCCCTTCTACGGGGGACTGGCCTTGGTGCTGGCCCTCTGTTTTTTCCTGGCGGCCTGGGTCGCCAACGCCCAGACCCTCTCGCTGGAGTCCGAATTGCGTGAAGCGGCCCGCCTCAAACAGGTGATTGCGCACTACCAACCGATCCTGAACCTCCAGACTGGGAAATGCGTCGGGCTGGAAGTCCTCATGCGCTGGCAACATCCCACGCGGGGACTCGTGCCCCCGCTTGCGTTCATCCCCGAGGCCGAGCGAACCGGCATCATCACGGAATTGACCGAATGCATGATGGTTGGTGCCCTCGAAGAACTCGAGCCGGTGTTCAGGGATCATCCCCACTTGCATGCGGCGATCAACATCCCGGTTCAGACACTCACCAACCCGTCCTTTCCCGCGCATGTTGACCGGCTCATCCGGGGAAGGTTTCGCTACAAAAATATTTCCTTCGAGTTGACGGAAAGCACCTCATTGACGGATGCCGCGCTGGGGCAGTTGCGGGTGATGAAGGATCTGGGAATCCGCCTGGCTGTGGATGACTTCGGAACCGGGTATTCGAATCTTCGCTACCTCTCGTTGTTTCCCTTCGATTTTCTCAAGGTGGACAAGGCCTTTGTTGACGGCATCACCAACGAAACGAAGAGTTCGGGGCTTGTGGACCAGATTGTTTCCATCGGGCGGGCTTGCGGAATGGAACTCATAGCAGAAGGCATCGAGCACCCGTCGCAGGTGGAGTATCTGAAAAACCTGGGTGTCGAGTTTGGGCAGGGCTATTATTTTGCCCCTCCGGCACCGATTCATGAGCTGATCGAATGGCTCGCCCGGAACGCCGAAGGCGACAAGTGCCTGTTATAGCAACCGCCATGGAGTGGCGGTCATTGCCGTGCAGAAAACTCCACTGGAAACAAGGAATGTCCGTCGGCCAAAATCGCTCTAAACCTGACTGGTGCCAGGAAAAAAGGTGGAAATCCGGCCTATATGTTGTGGTGTTCGAGGGCGGAAATGCCGGGCTATTTGACCCTCCAGAAAAATCACTCCTTTTCCGGACAGGCCCTATTTCCGCAGAAATCCGTTCCCGCCCTGGTAGTGAAAACTGTCCACGGGCAGGGCCTCCACGTGGCCGTCGCAGAAGAGCACGTTGTCCCTGTTTTGATGCCGGAGAGCTTTGAAATCCCGATACATGTAATGCGCATTGCGCAGGGCGATGTCCCCGTTTATTTCGACATCCGCGACGAGCAGTGTCGCGGAGGGGTTTTCAATACTGGCCAGACGCTTGCCCTCGGACGGGATGACGTTGGGGTTGAACGTGTTCATCCCGTAGGAAGTCTTCTGCCGGTCCGTCGGGCCGGCAAGGTTCCAGTCCTTTTTTCCGGGACAGCGAAAAACACCATCGAAACACCGCTTGTTCTTTTCCGCAGTTGTGGTGGCGGGTCCGTCGTCCAAATACGAACCGACTTGGAACATGAACGTTCGATCCGGCCAAAGCTTGGTGTTGTCTTTGGCGGGCGGCAGGGTGCCGTCATGGTCGGCCGCAAAGGCAAACAAGCCTTTGCCGATTTCCCTGAGATGGGACGCGCACTTCGCCGTCCGGCTGGACTCGACGGTGCGCGTCAGGACCGGGAAAACGAGCGCGGCGAGCAGGGCGATGATGCCGACCGACATGAGGACTTCGATCAAAGTAAACCCGGCGGGATGGCGATGCCGGCAGGGGCTGGAAGGAATATTTGGTGTCATGGCGCGGGAGGGTTCATGATGACGAAGGGGGCGGAATCGGTGGATTTGTTTGCGACAATGCCCGGCACGATCTGCAGGGCATGGGCGCGCACCACTCCGTCGTTGTCGTTGACGGCGATATTGAGCCGGAATCCTTCACGCAGCATCTGATCGGTAAGACCCAGTTCGCGGCGTGACAGCCGGGCGGTATAGATGCGTTCCTCCCCCTGTCTCTCGACGTCGAGAAGAATGCGGCATTCTTTCATGCCTGGTGGCCGGGCCCAGTTGGCGGTGAGCGGTTTCCCTGCGTTGTCTTCGGCGAAGCCGAGCTCCCAGGTGCCGTCCTGTCCCGGCAGGGCGAGCATACATTGCACGCTGTCACCTTTCCACATGGCCACCGCAGATTCGTTCTGGAAGTGTTTGTTGTCCGTCACGCGGATCCTCAGTCGGAGCTCATCCCGGTCAACCGCGAACCAGATTTTTGCACTGAGATCCCGGGCGCCTTTCCAACGATGCGGTATCATGTGGGGGTCCGCCTCGATGAAGGAAAGGAGCTGTTCCTGGCGATCGAGAACGATGTCCGGTGGACGCCCCTCCGTATCGGGAGGAACCACGATGGTGCCGTAATGCACAGGGATCAGAACGCGTCCCTCATACGGCAGCCCCTGGAAGTCGTAGCTAATCCGCAATTTGCCGTCCCGCCCGAAGCGGTAATTTTCATCATCCGGCAGCTTCACGGTGATGGCCGATGTCACGGAACCTTCCGGAGGCGCGGTCAACTCCGGTGCTGCCGGTCGAACGATCGTCATCACACTGGGAATCTCCCACGCCGTCCGTATGGGGACCGGTGTTCTCGAAGGATTGTAAAACACGCATTCGACCGTGACCTCGGAACCCGGAGCTCCGAAGAATGCGCGGGACGGCCCGGCCAGTCGGCTGACGAGTTCGATGGTCGTGGCACCCCGAGCCAGGAGGTATTGCGGCGTTTTTGACGAATTCACCACCACGAGATCCCCGTGGACAGCCAGCGGTTCGGCGTTGCCGTCGATGTCGATGAGGCTGACTTCGGTCGCACCGGGCAGGCGGAGGAGAACCTGCTCATTCTGGCTGGCGCGGTCTTCGTTCCAGAAAATCAGCAACTTGTCGTCGGTGCTGTCGAAAAGGAAGAACCAGCGATTTTTTCCGGCGTCGAGTTGCATCCGATACGATCGTGGCGGCATGTAGCGGGCGAGGGTATTGAAAGCCATATAGGCGGGTTTGGGTTCCATGTCCCGGGTGAGCAGGCCGAAGTGATGCTCCGGATTGCCGGGATCGACGCCATCGTTGCGCAAGTCATACCAAAAATACCCGACGCCTCCGCGGGCTCGGGCGAAGGTGGCCTTTTTGACCAGCGTCTCGGCCTGGGCTTTTTCTGTCCCGTGGAGGGAGTGCTCTGCCACCTCGTTGAAGAGAATCGGCGGAGGCGGAGTGCCAAGGGCGGAGCGCAAATCGGCATAGGGGCCGTCCACCACCTGCGCGAACCGCTCAAAGGACCCATGTTCATGGATGGCGTGAAAGTCCATCTGCGCGCCCAGTTCCTTCACAACGCGCTCCTGAAGGTCGGGATTCTTTTTTCGCGAGGGGTGATCGTAGAGGGTGGCGAATCCGCCGTTCATGACCTGGTTTTCCGGATCGACGGCTTTGAGTTCCTCGCGGGCGGTCTTGAACAGCTCGAGGTATTCCCCGGTTGTTCCCTTCCAGAATCCTTCCAAATCCGGCTCATTCCAGACCTCCCACAGACGGATGCGTCCCTTGAAGCGTTCCGCATAGGCGCGAACAAACATTCTCCATGCGGCCAGATCGGGCATGGCCCGGTTCCAGTCGAGCCAGTTGGCGCTGAGCTGACTGGCCTTCGGCGCCGCCCACCTTGTGGTGTAGGCAAGGAGAACTTGGAGCCGCATCTTTTGGTTTTCCGTTGCATCAACAATTTCGTCGATCACGTCCCATTTCCATTCGGCGGCCGAGTCCGGCTGGATGCGCTCCCAGCCCACGCCATTCCGCATGATCTTGCAGCCGATAAACCCGGCCGCCGCGATTTCCTTCTGCCGCTCGCGGGATGACACCCGCTGGGAATGGGCGCAGATGCCCAGAAGGAACTCGGGCGTGGTGTCATTCGGTCCCGCGGGATCAAGATACCCGAAGTGGATTTTCCGCTTCACACCGCGGCCTGGCAAACCTTCCCCCTGGGCGGCATACTCGACAACCCATGCGCCCATCGGGCGTCCGTCCAACGGCCAGGCCAGCTTTTTCTCCCCTCCCGGTGGCAAGGCGACACGTTCCCGGATCGTTTCTTCCCCGCCGGACGGAGCGGTGAACTTGGCGGAAAACTCCACTTCGATGGCGGTGTCGCCTGTGTTTGTGAGGACAAACCCAAAGTCCTTCGCCGCGGCGGGCGTGACCACGGGCCAATCCTTTTCCCAGGGAATGTCCACCCGCAGCGAGGCCGTCAGATCCGGGCAGGCACCAAGCCAGATCGCCAGGCAGACGAACGGGATGAAAGTCCTTCGTTTCACGACAAAGGGATCCCTGACTAGTCGGAAATCTTTTTCGCGGAGATATCGTCGATGAAAAGGGCTCCTCCGTCGGAATTCCAGTTTTTATTGCCGATGCCAAAGCCGAGAAACCGAACGGGAAAATCCATCACACCATCCACACGCAGCCCCCACGATGCGGAATGCGCGGCCAGGGGGGCGTCCGTATTGACAATCCATCTTATCTCCGTCCAGCCGGGCTCGCCCGGAGCCGTGATTGGCGCGGTATATTGAAAGGTTTCCTGACCCCCATCCACCAGGCGGAGACCCAGCGATTTCAACTCGTGCGGGCATTGTTCGAGATTGATCTTCGCGGTGATCTCATAGACGCCGGAGCTCCGAATCAAGGCTTCCCCCGGTTTTGAAAGACGGCCCGCCACATGGGAGCCCGAAACGTCCTTCCAGGAAAGCCTCAAAACGAGGTTGCCGGAATCGGCGGGGTCGGCGACGACCTCGCAATGGGAATCCGCGTGGGAGTTGATATCGACGGCGACTTCCGGAGAGGATTCAAAGTCGATCACCGTTTCGGCCGAGACCGTCGCCGCAGCGAACAATCCGGCTCCCGCCAGAACGGCGGAAAAGGCGGTTGTCGAAAAAAAGGGGGCGATTCGAAGTTTCACAGGAAACGAGTGGCAACACGGCGACGGGAGACCGCCAGCAGCGCAAGGCTTCCAAGGAACACTGCTGCGCAAGTGGAAGGTTCGGGAACGGCCGTGAATGCAATGGAAGCACCCGCGGGGTTGGGAGTATTAACTCCGGTGAACGCTGTCGTGGGGGAGAAGCCTCCATCTGCGGCCATATCGTAGCGGCGAATGATGGCGTCGAAGCCGGAGGCATCGCCATCGTAGGAAATCAAGCCGGCGGGCGCGCCATAGACATTTCCGTTTGCTCCGTCGCCATTGATCGCAAACCCCGAGAAAACCACGTCTCCATTCACAAGATTGGGCAAGGTCGTGTTGATCTGGAGATCACTCGGCAGGTCGAAACTGGTTCCCGCCGCCGTTTTGATGGCGCCGGTGTTGATGCCGCTCGCCACCCCCCAGTAGCCGATTTCCAAGCTGGCCGATCCCAGGCCGGCATTCAGAATCAGCGCGCCGTTGTCAGCAGGATTGATCAGATAAGCCAAGGCTACACGCCCATTCGTGGGGGTGACCACCGTCATCGCCGTGCCGCCATAGGTCGCGCTGTTCAGGGCGTTTGCATCGGACGCAAAAAAGACAAACACAGCCGAATCCGTGTTGACGATGTCTCCGAACGTGTGGATGGTGAAGGTGCTTGAGGGCGGATTTCCACTGTAGGTGCCGGTATCTGAAATCATGACGGCAGCCGGCAGGGATGTGGCAAGGAACGCCAGACAAGGGAGGATTAGAATTCGAGCGAGGGATGTGAATTTCATAGCAGGTGAACCGTACCGCCAGTCCATGGGAAAGGAAATACAATTTTATCGAACAAGCAACAAAGTGTTATGATACTCTGGCATGGACTTTTGGCGCGGATCCTGTGGATTCCCGGACATCCAGCCGGCAAGGAATCTTGGTGGCAAGTACGAGACCGGGGTCGCGGTCGAAGCGTTGTTGAAGGACCTGCGCCGCGGTTTCGCCCCACGCCTCGAGCGGAACGCCGACTTCGGTGACCGAGGGAATGAGGAGGGCGTTGGCTCCCTCGAATCCACAACACGAGGCGAGGCTGCAGTCGTGCGGCACGCGGATGCCCGCCTCGTGGAAGGCCCGGAGCACGCCGGCGGCACCTGCGGCGCTGGCCACAACGGCCGCCGTGAACGGCAGGCGTTTTTCGTTGTTGGCCAGGAACGCCCACAAACCGCGCCAGGCACCCAACTGACTGTCCTCGCCTTCCCGCACCCCGCACTCGACGACGCAAGGCGGTTCGAAATCGAGGGTTTCCGCCAGTTCCAAAAACATGGTTCTCCGCTGGGCCACTTCGTAATATTCGGGCTCGTTGACGATCAGTCCCAGGCGGCGGTGTCCGAGTTCCCGCAGGTGCTTGAGAAGCATCATGATGCCGTGAAGGTCGTTTCCGGTCACATAATCCAGATCGAGCGATCCGGACTCCCTGCCATAGGCGAGAACCGGCACTTTTTGCTGGAGCAGCAAGTTAAAGAAACTGCGCCGGGGGTCCACCAGGCTTGCGCTCACAATATGGGCAGCCGCTCCGGGATCAGGGGTATCAATCGGGTCATCATAGGTGGGATCGTGACGCTTCACGATCATCTTCCATCCGGCCTTGGCAACGGCCTTCCCGAGACTCAATTCCTTGCGATCGAGTTGCACCGAAGGGTATTGCGGCCGATGAAACTCGATGCAGCGCACCGCCTTTTGAGAGCTCACATACACCCCGCTGCCGTGACGGATATCGACAAGCCCTTCGGCCTGCAACTGCTTGAGGGCAAAATTGACGGATTGCAGGCTCATGCCGTACCGCTTGACCAGACTGCGCAGCGACGGCAATCGGGCGCCGATTGGCATGCGTTGAATGCGATGTCGCAGCGATTCGCACAAACCTTCGTACTTGCGTGGGCGTTTTGATTCGGAGATTGGGAGCATGATTGGCCTGTGTCATAACACTTTGTATAGAGTAAAGTCAAAATGTCTTTACTCATCGGTTTTGTCGGCTCAACGATGATGACATCATGCGTTCCCCCATTGTGTGGAAATCCCTGGCGTTCCCTCTCGCATTCTTTATGGCTGGTCTGTCAGTCGGCGCCGGGTCCGCGTCCTTGCCCGAGGAGGGGGGGCCGGCGGAAAGCATGGTCCGTCATCCTCAGGTTGGGGTCTGCACGGAATGGCACTAACTTAAGGGCTCTTTAGGACGATTTTCAACACCCACTTTTCGATGGGGCAGAGGGCC
>JACSRU010000053.1 GCA_014879575.1 Chthoniobacterales bacterium
CAATATTCCATGCCACTTCCCCGACACAGTAAACACGCAAATGTTCTCTGGGCTGATGGTCATGTGAGCCAGAGAAAATGTATCTTGACTCCCAAGAATGCCACCGAGAGTTACGAATACATCAGCCAGAAGGAGTGGGACTGGCGTCTGCAATAGCTCCAGTGTGAGACGATGCTCCTTGGAAAAGGACGCAGATGATCCCCTAACATGATCGAAGGATTTTTATGACAATCAAAGGCAAACGCTTGCTGGCTTCTCTGCTTGTTCTTATGGCGGCAGTCGCCCCTCTTTTTGCGGGCACAGATTCCGAATTGCCCATTGAACCTGGCAGGGCAACCGTGGAGGGGGGATCACGTTCACCCGTGCGCATCACACCTGGTATCACTGACGAAGGCGAGAGTCTGGAGGTGAGGTTGCCACATTCGGACGGATATCCGCAGGTCCGTTTTCCTGTTGATCAACCGACAGAAGGCTTTTTTACGTTGTGTTTCAAGGTTCGCTTTCATGGAACCGTGAGAAACTTCGGTGTCCTCGTCTCGGACAGTGCCGGAGTTTGGAACCGCGTGGAATTCAAGAGCCGCAGTCGCAAATTGGAAGACGGTTGGTATGAATTCTCATGGGACACCGTGAATCAGCCCGGTGTGGACAGGGGGGCAGACCTTTCGGCTCTCCGCCAAGTAGCCTTCAAGTTTGCTTTGAACGAGATTCCGGAAGGCACGGAGGAACTTCTGACTTTCAAAAATCTGCGGTTCGTTGCCTGGCAAGGTGTGACCGCAGGAGATCCTGCACTCTTCAAGAAATGGAAGGACTACGCGAAGAGTTATCGCCCAGACTACAGTGACAGCACCTGGGCACTATTACCTCCAAAAACCGGCCGATTGGAAACACCCCTTGCGCTTGTATCCAGCGGAAAAGCCCTCGGTGAAATTCTACTACCTCTCAATGCCTCCGAAGTGGAACAAAATGCAGGAAAAGAACTTCAACACTGGTTTGAACAAATCAGCGGAGTTCGACTCCCCATTCTCACGGAAGCGAGTCACACGAAAAATGTTAAACTTTTTCTTGGAAGGGATCTCTCATCGGCCACTTGCAAGGATGAGGTCGAAAAACTTGGGTCAACCGACGGCTTTGCCGTGCGAACGAACGGTAATAACATTCATATTTTTGGAGCTACTCCAAAGGGAACTCTAAACGGCGTGTTCGCCTTTATTGAAAACAATACCGACATCATTTGGGCACGTCCGCATTTTGATTACGGGACGGTATTTTCTAAAACTCCAGACATTGTGATTCGCTGGGGGAACGCTCTGGAACTTCCCGCGACCCGACTCCGTGGCTGGCTTCCAAACGCCGGCGGCTCACCTGATGCCTTTGCCCGTTGGTTAACTCGGAATCGAGGCAATCAAGGTATCGTTCCATCCGAATGGGGAGGGACCGTTGAGATTGGTGGCGGCCATAATCTCCAATCGTTTATTCCTAAAAACGATCCGGCATTCTATCCGGTGATCAAAGGAAAAAAGCCGGAGAAATTGAGCATCTGGAAACACCAAATCTGCCTGAGCGTCCCCGACCTCGAAAATATTTATGCTGATAACGTGCTCAAGTTCCTTCGTGAAAAAGCCCCACAAGGAATCGATATCGTAAACATCAAAATCGAGGACAACTGGGGCGTGTGCGAATGTGAACAATGTTTGGCCCCAATAACCCTCCCAAACGGGGAGACATTACCCTCAACCGACGACGCGTTCCGTTCCACACAGTTCTTTCGATTTCTTAATCGCGTGACGGAAAACATTAACAAGGTTTATCCGAATCTGAGAGTCCAAACCTACGCATACTTTTACACCGCCATACCGCCGAAAGTTCCTCTGAATAACAATATTCAAATTCTATTTTGTCCCTACGTGAGAAAAGACCATCGAACACCGATGTTCTCTCCAGTGAACGATCACTGGTGGAAGATGCAAACCGAATGGGCAAGGGCGACACCCAATGTAGTCGTTCGTGAATACTACGGAATATTGAATGAAGGTCGCCCGCTTGCCGAGGTCGCTGCGGCTGATATTCGGAGCAAACTTGCGCAAGGAATCAATTGCTTCACCGCTGAAGTAAACGACGACGACAATCGGCTCTGGTGGGACGGCGTTGTGCGTGGTGCCGGAGATGAGTATGACGTGAACATGATGGAACACTGGGTGACACAGCGTCTCTACTGGAGCCCCGATGCGGATGTTGAAGCTTTGCGAAAGTATTTCATCCGGAGAACATTTCATGAGGCGGCTCCCGAGATCGAGCGAGTTTTCGGGATGATTCGGGAGGACTGGTTTACCCAACGCGGCAGCTCGACATGGGGCGCCGGTGTTCTGCATCGGGCATTCACCGCATCTGGACGGGAGGCTGAAGTGCGTGAACTTCTTGATACGGCACTCCGTAAAGTCAAAAATCCCACCGCTCGGATTCTCACCGCACGTCTCAAAGAACGAATCGAAACGGCATTCCTTCCGGAGAAACCGATCCCGTTCGAGAGAGCACAGGAAATCAACGGAGAAAAGTTTTTTCCCGCGACAGGCCTTCTGACCTACGGATGGGGACTTCCCGCCTATCGCACCACAGTGGAACGGGAAGGATCGTTCAAGGACGGCATCCGCGTCCGTTTTACCAAAAATACACCGATTGCCGCCACTCGGCCATTTTTGACCGATCTCTCCAATCGTACGATCCAATTCCACATGGTTCGGTCGGTCGCCAGTCCGAACATTGATCCCGCTACCATGCCAAAACTGAGGATCATCCAGGGGAACCACCGCGAAAATGCTCCTGACTACCTAACCAACCCAGACGGCTCCTTCACCCTGGAATGGACGCCTGAAGCCAGCACCATGAATCTCTCTCAGATCAACCGATTTGAGTTCATCTATCCAGAATCCCAACTCAGCGAGGACGAATTTGATGAATTCCTTCTCACTGACATCCGTGTCACAGAAAACGAACCGAACCGCCGCACTTCAAAACCATGATGAAGCCCAACCGTCCATTTTTTCCTGGAATTCTTATTTTCGTTTTTGGTCTCTGTACGGTTCTGGGAGAGCCCGAAAGTGGCGCAAGCTGGAGAGCATTCCAAGCAAGTGCAAAGATCGAGATAGAAGACTCCACACTAAAGGTGCAGGGCAAGGATGTCCCCGCGATCTCCGCCCGGATTCCTGCATCGCAGAGTAGCTTTAATACGGCACTTATTGCCCCGCTAGAGGACGGATCGAGTCTCGTTCAGACCGTCTCTTTTCGCGTGAAGGTGCCTGACAGTGCCCCTCGGACTGTGATTGTCGCGCTGTTTGGAAAAGATTGGTATCTTAAGGATAACGCCGGGAAACCCCTTCCGGTCAAAAAATTCACTGAAGCCTCTCCGGAGTATGTTGATGGCGAGTTGGAGATCGTCTGGGAGATCGGTTCTCTTCTCGCTGCCGCCGAGGAGACAGAGACTCGGCAACTCATCTTCATCTATCCCACAAACGAACTCCCCGAAGGCACAGCCGTGGACTTGACCCTCAGCGAAGTTACCTTCCGATAATTTTTATTTTTCATCTGTAATGTTTCGTTTTTTGCTGGCAACGCTCTTCCTTACCTCGTCTTTTGCCGTCGCCGCACCTGCCTTTATGCCGCTTCCGCCCGACTGGCGTTATCTTGGCGCTGAAGCCGCTCCGATCCAATGTGCAGTTTCCGACTTGGTTTACGATGGGGCGCGAGCTCAAGTGTTGAAGATTTCAACGCGCCCACTTCAAAAAGGAGCCAAGTCGCAGGCTGGAGTATACCAACATCTCGCTGTGGATCTCGCTCGATTTCCGATACTAACCTTCAAGGCACGATTTCGTGGGAGATCACATCCTGGTTTGTCGTTGGTGTTACGCGGTCCCAAGGGTCTCTCTCTTCAGAAGACCTTTGAGCCGGAAGGTCCGCCCGACAAGGAAGGTTTTTATGCTTTCCGTTGGGAGATCGCCTTGCGGAAAGATACCGGCACCGTTACGGAAAACGTCCAACTCCTGACTGACTCTACAAGCTTTGGGAAGGATGAAACTTCGGAAATTGAGATTATCGACTTCACATTTGAAGGGCCGGAAGAGAAATGCCACCCGGCAGAGATTCCTCCACCACGGTGGATCGATAACGGTCCAAATGAAACCCTCGTGCTTCCTCTCCAAAACTGGAAGCCTGAGGACGCTGAAGCTGGTCAGAGCATCGAGGTGGAATCCATCACCAGTCCCGATGGACCGGGATTGCGCCTTACGTATCATCCGACGAAGAAATTCACACCCGTTACTCTCCTTTTTCCGTTGAACGCGAATGATTTTAGCGTCTTCACTTTCAAGGCAAAGGTGGAGGTGCCTCCGGGTGCAAAGGTTCTCGGGGATGTGGAAGCTCCTCTTACCGGATGGTATAGCAGCCAGTTTAACGCATTTGCGGACAACTTTGGCGTATCGCTTGAATCGAAGGGCGGTGTGCCCTGGACAAAACTCGGCGTTCCTCGCACCCACTTTCTTCAACATCTCGACCACGGACAAGTGCCGACAGCCGGTTTCCGCACCTTCCGTTGGGATATGAAGCATGAGAATCCGACTGGAAATAAAGGCTTCGATCTTGAAACGGTGGAGAAGGTCCAGTTTTTCTACGACAACCGCTATCTTCAACCAGGCGAAAAAGTCGTCATCACGATTATCTCGCCGCAATTTGTCAGGGGAAGTGTCCGCACTGGCGGCGATCCGAAACGTTACGCTGCTTTTCGAGAAGCGATCAAGACCCTTCCGCACGATACCGCCGACAGCGAGAAGACCCTTGAGGCACCACGGGAAGGACGCCTGCCCGAGCCGCTGGCTTTCATCGTGGAAAGTCAGCCATTGGGCGAAATCGTTGGTGTCGCCAGTTTATGGACTCCCGAAGGAAATGCCGTTAACGAGCTTTATTCTTGGATTTATAAGCTGACCAATGGCGTACAAACTCCTGTTCTCAAGGAGCCCAGCATGGCGGACAATCCAAAAATTTTTATTGGATCGGCCCATGCTAAGATGATTTTCCCCGAGGATCTGGCGCGTCTCAAAGGAAGCGACGGATGCGCCATTCGGCATCAAGGGAAGAATATCTATATCTTCGGCGCGACGCCGAAAGGAACGCTCAACGGTGTTTATACATTCCTTGAAAATAACAGCGATTTGATCTGGCCACACCCTTCGGAATTCCTTGGAGCGATCTATACCTCCAGTGCCAACTTTTCGATTCGTTGGGCGGATGGAATCCATCGTCCGCCTGCGCGTCTCTGGGGTTGGATGGGTGCGGTTTCTGGCCCGACCCTCGACTACCAAATCCGTAACCGCTGCAACTACGTTGGCATCCGCAGCGACTTAAGTTTTCGCTACTGGGGCCTCTACATGGAGGAAGGAGGCGGACACAATCTCCACTCGTGGATACCGTTTTCCCTCTGGAAGACACATCCCGAATACTGGGCCTTTATCAACGGTGAACGCCGACACCCCAACGGATATAAAAACCAAATCTGCTTGAGCAACAAGGAAGGCCGGGAACTCTTCGTCGGCAACATCCTTGATCGTCTGGAAAGGACACCGCAAATGAAAGCCGCTGACTGCTTCAATATCAAAATCGAGGACAACTGGGGCAGCTGCGAATGTGACGAGTGCCTTCGCCCGATCAGGCTTCCCGACGGAACTCTTCTGCACAAGGACGACATCGCGTTTCGCTCGACGGAGTTTTTCCTTTTTTTGAACTCCGTGGCAAACTCAATCCATAATCGTGGTTTTCCTGAAATGAAGATTGGCACCTACATCTATTTCTTCACGGTGCCCGTCCCGAGGATCCCCGTCACACGATTTCTGCGTCCGTATTTTGCTGATTATGTCCGCAAGGACTATAAGGAGCCGATTTTTGCGCCAATCAACGACATTTGGTGGCGGACGTTGAACGCATGGACGGCCATCAATGACAATGTCGTCATGCGAGAATATACCGGCCTCTATGTTTCCTTCCGTCCGCTCGCGGATGTGGCGGCCTTTGATATTCGAGCAGAACTCGAAGCCGGGGTGCGCGAGTTTACCTCGGAATCTCTACCTACCCAAGCTACTTCCGTCGCGTATCATGCTCCGGGAGCGGACCAGTTGGATGTTTCGTTTCCCGAGTATTGGATTATCACCCGCCTTTATTGGGATCCGGATGCGGACGTGGAGCAACTCCGAAAATATGTCCTACGCCGGAGCTTTCGAGAAGCTTCTCCCGCTATGGAGGAGTTTTATGGAATTCTGCGCCAACTTTATTATCAGGAAAATCGCACCACTGACTTCGAGGAAAATGAGGAGACTCTGCGGTTGGTGGTGCTCAAGGGGGAGGAAGACAACCTCCGGTTCCGCCTGGACGAAGCCCTTCGAGTCGTTAAGCATCCGCTCTCCCGCATCCTTGTGCAGCAGGTAAAGAACTATTTCGAAACACATATTGCACAAGTCAAAGAAGATCTTGCCAAAGGAGAATGAACCCAACTTGCTACCAAAACTGGATTCACCTTGATCTCAAGGGAATGATCCCATCCGAAAGCCGCTTGATCGAGTGGCTCGACCGGATGCACTCGGGAGGCATCACGACGGTCATTTTCGAATATGAAGACCGATATCCTTGGCAGACATTTCCAGGAACTTTTCGAAAAGGATATGAGAGGACCGGTTGGGAGAAAATCTGGGCGCATTGTAAAATATTAGGACTGGAGGTGATACCGCTTGTCCAAACCTATGGTCACCTTGAATGGCTCCTGAAACATGAGGAGTGGTCCAAATATCGCTGCGATGGGAGAGTGAACCTTCTCTGCCCGCAACATCCCGGGGTTCGCCAACTTATCACAAGCTGGCTCAATGAGGTGGCCCATTTGCATCCTGACGCAAGGTACATCCACATCGGGATGGATGAGGTTTACCACATGGGCCAGTGCCCGGTCTGTCGGAAAAGGGCGGAGTGTTCGCCGCAAGGAACAAATCAGATACTTTTGGAACATGCCCGATTTGTTTGCGAGACGGTCGCTCGCTTGGGAAAACGTCCGATTGTCTGGGGTGACATGCTCCAGGAATGCCCCGAGAGCGGAATCGGAAGCCTTCCGCCGGAAACGGTGATTTGCGAATGGAACTACCGTAACGGGGAAGGAGAAGATATTCCCAAACTTCGCTTGGGCGGCAAAGTGGCAATGATGGGTGCATCGGCAATTCGATGTAACTACCCGACTTGGAACCGGTTGGTCGGTGCATTGCCGGAACGAATTGAAAACATTACGCGTTGGAAGAAGTTCGCTTTCAACACGGGAGACGTGTCGGTGGTGATCCATACGGTATGGGCTCGATCCCGTGGACTGGCGGCGGTTTACGGGCCATGGGAAGGCTGGTTGCCCGCATTTGATGCCGTGATCGCTCGCGAGTCCAGTGACGCAATCATGAGAGGCATGACGTTGCTTCAACGTGGTCACGACACCGGTCACCATCAGCAAATCGAAGAAGCTGGTGCGGAGATGAAAAATTTGCACTCCTCTGATCCGTTCGAGGAGCAGGCGTTGCGATGGTGGGAGATTGCCCTGCGCTATTATGCCGAATTGCATGTTTTGTTCTATCGTGTCCTTGGCCAGGAAGAACTGTATGGGGCTCGTTTCTGGCAGGGAGCCGATCCCGATCTGGTCGTTGTCAGTGAACAGGTTCACGACGGGTTGGTTCAGCGTCTGACCTCTCTCGAAGTCGATGTTCGAGACTGGTTGAAAAAAAATGAATGGAGTGATGCTGAAGAGTTTCTGGAAGAACGAATACGAAGTCTGAGACGCGTGGCCATGCGTGTGCCGAGCCTCAGATAATCCCGCCAAACAATCCGACGAGGTGTGCGCGGGCTTGATAGGGCCTGTCCGAAAAGGGAGTCACCATCAATTCAAGCACCCGAAAAAGCTTGGGCTCGTTACCGTGCCGCACCCGAAGAAAGACGTGCCGATCGGGACGTCGCGGGCCGATCCTCAGATCGGCGGGAACAGAAAGAAAACCATGAACTACCCTATCGCCATCGAACACGAAAAGAACCGCGCTTTTGGTGTGGAAGTGCCCGACCTGCCCGGTTGTTTCTCTGCGGGGGATACGCTGGATGAGGCTTTGGAGAATGCGCGGGAAGCTGCGGCCTTCCACATCGAGGGGTTGCTGGATGCCGGTATGCCGGTGCCCCGCCCCCGCCCGCTGGAGGCTCACGCCGCCGCGCCTTCCTAGGGCCTGTCCGGAACCTGGCAACGCAGGCAGGGAAAGGGACAGTGGGTAAAAAAGTTCGGGCATGAACAGCGGAAAACGCTGCCATGCCCGAAATCGAGTGGTTATAATTTTGTCACCAAACAAAAAAGAACAACCCCCGATGAACAGAACCATACTGATCCAAGAGCGCCTTCGTCCAGCCCTTCCCACGGTTTTGGGATGCCGGGATTACCGGGAGCAGGAACAACTTCTGGTGAGAGTGGACCGGATTTTGAGGGAGAGCGGGGTGGAGCGGCTTTTTGTGGGGCTGAGTTTGGAGCGATACGAGGCGGCGGCGGCAGGGCCGGTGAGCCAGCGAGACTTGGTCCGGCAGAGTGAGCGCAGCGAGAAGGCACTGCGGTGCACGGTTCTCAAGAACATCCTGGGAGAGGATTACCGGGAGATGAGCGTGCGGTTGGCGCAGTGCGGGTTGTTCCGGTGGTTTTGCAAGTTGCCGGAGTTGGAGGCGGTAAGGGTTCCCGGCAAAAGCACATTGCAGGAGTATGCGAACTGGCTGCCGCACGGGGAGATGGAAAAGGTGCTTGGGTTGTTGCGGGAGGCGGTAAGCGATGAGCAACGCGCCCGGGAAATCGGCTTGGAGGCGGAACTGGACATGGAAGTGGCGTGGGTGGACACGACGTGCCTGAAAGCCAACATCCACTTTCCGGCGGACTGGGTTCTGCTGCGGGATGCGGTGCGCACGCTGATCAAAAACATCCTGACGATCCGTCGGCACGGGCTGAAGGTTCGGATGCCGGAGCCGGGAGATTTTATCGTGTCGATGAACGCGCAGGCCATGGCGATGAGCGCGGCGGCGCGGCGCAAGCCCGGAAGCAAGAAGGCGCGCAAGCGGGTGCTGCGGGCGATGAAGAAGATCTGCCGGACGGTGTGGGAGCACGCGGAGCGATACGAGCGGGCGTTGGAGGAGCGGTGGAGCGAGACGGACCTCACGCGCAAGGAGGCGGAAGTGATCCTGCGGCGCATGAGGCGGGTGCTCGAACAGTTGCCCGAGGCGACACGGCAGGCGCACGAAAGGATTATCGGGGAGCGTGCGGTGGCCAACGCCGACAAGATCCTGAGCCTTTACGAGGGCGACATCCATGTGATCGTGCGAGGGAAAGCGGGAGCGGATGTGGAGTTTGGCAACAGCCTTTTTGTCGCCGAAACGGTGAGCGGATTGATCCTCGACCACGAACTGCGCCGCGGGATCTCTCCGGGAGATGCCAAGTGGTTGCAGGAGCGTTACCCGAAGATGAAAGAGGCGAGCGGGGATCGTCTTTGTGGGGCTGTGGGAGACCGGGGCTTCGACAGCGCGGGTTCCCGGAAGATGCTCCAAGAGCAGGAGTCCTTCAACGGCCTGTGTCCGCGCGACAGCCGGGAAATGCAACGTCGGTTGCGCGAGGATGAGGCGTTCATTGGAGCCCAGAAGCGACGGGCACAGACGGAGGGGAGGATCGGGATTTTGAAAAATGTCTTTCTTCAAGGTGTGCCCCGCGCCAAAGGCTTCAGGAACCGCGAACTCCAGGTCGATTGGGCTGTGCTGGCTCACAACCTTTGGATCGTTGCCCGTTGTCCTTGGGCCCGCGAAGAGCAGGCCGCCGCAGAGGCGGCCTGAATAAACTTCAGTCCCGCGAGCCGGATAAAGCACCACAAGAGAGGTGTGTCCAAAAACAGCCAAATCAGACGTAAGTCGTTGAAAAACGGCGGCCATGAAAAAATCGCGTGAAAATCCGGCCTATATGTTGTGGTGTTCGAGGGC
>JACSRU010000078.1 GCA_014879575.1 Chthoniobacterales bacterium
GTGCTCAATCATGCGATCATCATCCACTATGCCCATGGCGGGATGGCGACCGTGACGATGGCCAGCACGTGGGACTTGGGGGTCAGTGACTTGGGGGTCAGGCTGCATTTTCTTGCAAAGAGGCCTTGAACGACGGTGTCACAGGGTTGGATCGCAGAAAGACTGAGAATGCGGAACGCGGCGAACGTGAGCTTGGCACTTCATCGCAGCAAGGGGAGCCTGGCGGAATTGCCGGTGGTAATTCAGGAATTTGTAAAAATGAAAGAAAATGCAGCCTGACCCCCAATTTCTTTCGATGTCGATCCCCTCTTCTTGGTGTTTGTTCCGGCAGTGGAGGTTTGAGTGCTTCCTGAAATCATTCCCAGCACCCACAAAAATCTTTTGCATTCCTGAAACGTTTCATCCTATCTTGTGACGGCAAGGGGTATTGCTTCCTTTTCGGGGCGGACCCTCTCACACCCTTTTGCCCAACCTCATGTCCACCTTGCCACTCATCAACCTCGCCGTTGTCGGCGCGGACCGCCGGGGGCGTCTTTCGCTGCTGGCCCACCAACCGGAGAACGGATTCCGTTTGACGGCGGCCTGCAGCCTGACGCCGGAACGCCTTTCGATCTACCGCGAAACCTGCGGCGACGGGATCCTGCTCACGTCCGATTATCAAAAAATCCTCGATGACCCCTCGATTTCCGCCGTGTTCGTCTGCACCCCGGACCATCTGCACGAGGAACACGCGGTCCGGGCGATGCAGGCCGGGAAGGATGTCTTCCTGGAAAAGCCCATGGCGGTTTCCATCGATGGCTGCGACACCATTCTCCGTGTCAGCCGGGAGACCGGACGCAGGCTCTTCGTCGGCCACAACATGCGCTTTTTCCCGGTGATGCAGAAAATGCACGAGCTGGTCCAAAGCGGCGCCATCGGCGAGGTGCAGGCCATCTGGTGTCGTCACTTCATCAGCTATGGCGGGGACGCCTACTTCAAGGACTGGCACTCCGAACGGCAATACGCCAACAGCCTCCTCCTGCAAAAAGGCGCGCACGACATCGACATCCTCCACTGGCTGGGAGGCGCCCACACCCGCCGGGTGGTGGCCATGGGAAAGTTGAGCGTCTATGACAAGCTGCCCCGCCGGAAAGCCGGCGAGCCCGTGCCGTCCGTGGAGTTCAACACCGCCAACTGGCCGCCGGAGGCCACAAGCGGCTACAACCCGGTCATTGATGTCGAGGATCACTACATGGTTCTCATGGACCTCGAGAACGGCGTGCAGTGCACCTACCTCGAATGCCACTACACCCCGGATGATTGCCGGAACTACACCATCATCGGCACCCGCGGCCGCATCGAGAACTACGGCGACCATTCCGCCCCCGGCCACTGGGCCACGGTACATCTCTGGGACAGGCGCACCGGGTATAGTGAAATGGGGCATCAGGTTTTCCGCATCCCCCACATGGACGGCTCCCATGGCGGATCGGACCCCCTGCTCGTCGAGGATTTCCTGCGCATGCTGCGCGGCCAGCCCACAGTCGGTGCCACTCCCATCGATGCCCGGATGGCCGTCGCCACCGGCTGCCTGGCCACCCAATCTCTCCGCAATGGGAACAACCCGGAAAACATCCCGACACTTCAGATAAAAAATAGATAAAAAAATAACTTGCCAAACTGAAACGTTTCATTCAGGTTCTTTCTGTTGATGAATTCCCACGCCACAGAACGACTCAGTATCCGGGACATTGCGGCCCGGGCGGACTGTTCTGTCGGGAGCGCATCCAAAGTCCTCAATGGAAGCGACCAGGTTTCTGCGGCGCTCCGGGCGCGGGTGTTGAAAGTGGTCGAGGAGACAGGCTACATTCCGAACGGGCATGCCCGCAGCCTGAAATCGGGTCGCACCGGGCAGTTTGGCTTGTTGATGCCTTTTGCAAGCGATCTTTACTACGCGACCCTTCTCGATGCGTTCAACGAGACGGTCATGGACAGTTCCTGCCGGATCGAGGTGAAGTTCCATCGCTGGATTGAAAGCGAGGGGGACGATGCGATTCGCTATTTTGTGGAATCCGGCATGGAGGGGCTGATCATCAATCCCTGGCGTGTTGATTACGAAAAGTCCTCCGCGATCAAATTGCTCGAAAAACGGGGCATTCCGTATGTGATGCTCGGCAGGCAGCAGAATGGACACGCGCCGGAAGTCCGGCAGGATCTGAGGCGGGGGACCGAGTTGCTGGCCACCCATTTGATTTCTCACGGGCATCGGAAAATCGCCCTGCTTCTGCCGGGAACAGCCAAGGATCACCCTGCGGTTCAGGAACGGATCGAGGGCGTGAAACTGGCTGCGGCACGGCATTCCGGGACGCCTGTCGAAATTATCGAGCTGCAAAACTCGCGCGGCAACTTCCCTTCCGCACGGGAACTCCGGGAATACGGCATCAGCATGTCCGGCTATCAACAGAACATTCAAAACCTGGTGGATGCATTTCTCCACAGAAAGGGAGGGGTCACGGCCGCCATCACCCTCAACCAGATGACGGCATGGCATTTGATCAATGCCCTCACGGAAAAGGGGGTGCGGGTGCCGGAGGATTTCTCCGTGGGAACGCTGGGGCTCTCAAACACGGACCAATATCCCGGCTTTCCTCTCACCACAGCGGAATATTCGCCCACCGAAATCGCTTCCACGGTCATGAGCATTTTTTGGAAAAAAACGTTCCGACCGGCTCCCGTGCAACCCACGCTGGTTATCCGCCGATCCTCGGGTCCCGCGCAGGCAAGAGTTTCCTCATCCCAAAACTAAAGTCAGAACAGTGCTCAAATCAACGCCTTTCATTTCGTCATGCAAGCCTCATCGTTGCCCTCTTTTTACCTCGTGAATCGCCCGTTTTACGTCGCCTGTGCGCTCGCGGTGGTCTGCTTTTTCGCCGGGCCGCTTTCCGCGGAGGTTTTGTTGGAGGATTCTTTCGAGGGCGAAGTTCCCGGCGAAAATTTGAAGCTCAATTGCGTTGTCTCCTCGACGGCTCCCGCGACCATTACCGCGGTGTCCGGAAGCTCCACCGGGGGCCAAGGGACCAATGCTGTCATGGCTGAAGTGAAAGACATTGGCGCGGATGCGGGCACTCCACCGTGGGTCATAACGTACCGGTTTGAGCCGCAGGAGGGAAAAGTCATCAGGGTGTCCTACAAACTCCGCGTGAACGGCGAGGGGGAGTGCTGGTTCCGGGGGAGTCTGGCGACACCGGGATCTGAGCCGGTCAGCTATTTCAGCGTCCGTGGCTCCCAAGGGAAGTTGGCCAGCGGATTTTCGCACCACTACGACGGGAGGTTCGTAACGGCTCACGCAGCGCTGCAAAAGGGTGTGTGGTATCAGGTGCAGGAGGACATCAATTTGGCGAACCAGACGGTTTCCTGGACGATCGCGGATCTGGATGGCGCGGCCATGTCGCCCGTAGCCGCCGGAGAAGCGCCTTTATACCAGCCTGCCGCAGCCCAGACCGTGGATCGTTTGGTCTTCTGCGCTGTCGAACATGGCGGCTCATTCAACCTTGATGACATCAAGATCGAAACACTCCCATAGCACCTTTGACACAGAACCAACACCAACACCAACCACCATAACAAACCATGAACACGACAATGAAAAAACCGGAAATCATCCGCACCGTTGCGAAGCGGTCGGTCGTACTGGCCTCCGTCCTCGTCATCGCATCCACCGCGCACGCAAACACTATCCTCGTGAGCGACAACTTCGAGGGGGACACCCCCGGCGGAGCGCTCACCGGATGGACTGTCGTACAGCCGTCGCCGACCACGATTCTGGCGGCTTCGGGAACTTCCACGGGAGGATCGGGCGCCAATGCCGTTGTTGCCACTCTGACCGATAATTTCAGCGGCACGCGTTACTGGAGCTTCTCTAGCACCTTCGCCCTGCAGACCGATAAGATATTGGAAGTCTCCTATAAAATCCGGGGCAATACGGTTGGGGACGTTCCTACCTTCTTTGCCCGCGGCAGCTTCCTGAATGGAGTAACGATTGCTGACTATTTGGGCATCCAGAATAACGGTAATGGCTTCCGGTTCTATTATAATTCTCAATTTAATTCGACCGGTTTGTCGAACATTATTAATGGAAACTGGTATCAGTTTACGGAGACGATAGACCTCCTGAACAAAACCATCACCTTCACGATCGATAATCTGGATTCAAGCGCTCCCGGACAGTACGCAAGCGGATCGGCGCAATTTTATAATAATACGGTTAACTCCGTTGACCGGTATGGCTTTTACATGGTCGGCAACGGCGGCTCGTTCTCGATTGATGATTTCGCTGTCCAAGTCGTTCCGGAGCCTTCGGTGACGGCCTGCCTGATGTTGGGCGGGCTTTTCCTACTGAGGCTGCGGAAGCGGATCCGGGTGGGCTGATACCGGCGCGGCCACGGTTGTGGCATGAGCAGCCTGCATCCCGACCTTCCGTGAAACATCCCGGATCAAAAAGAACGGCTTTCACGCTGGTCGAATCACTCGTTGTTTTGGTGATATTGGCACTGCTTGCGACCCTCTTGGTGTCTGTCACCAAGAGGGCGCTCAAGGCCGCGCAATCGGCCAAGTGCATGCAGAATCTCCGGGATATTTCCAGCGGAGTGTTTCAATATTCCGCGGAACATAATGGGGCACTTCCTTTCCATTATGTGGAGAATGCTCCTTTCGGTGGTTTTGGCGGGCCGCTCTGGTATGTCGAGGTGGCACCTTATGTGGGGGTGGCGGTCAAGACCGATTTTATGGGGGAACTGGAAAAACCGGGACCTTTCAAATGCCCGGCGGATAAAATTCCGTGGGTGGCGTCTTATCCGAATGCGTTTCGTCCCTCATGCAGCTACGCGCCGCCGATGGATCTGACCCGCCTCATGTCCGGATGGGGAGAGGATGGCAAGGCACGTGGTGGGCAACTGCGAACCACCACCGCGACCAGGCCCGCGAGCACGGTCATGCTGGTGGATTGCAATTTTGGGAATGTCTTCAATCCCGGAATGATGAAGAACCCCGCTTTCAAAGCGAGCAATGATCCCGACGAGAGTTCGCTACTGCTGCCCGAACGCCACGGGGGATTGAACGCGCTTTTCCTCGACGGCCATCTGGAATTTCTACGCGCGCCGATAGAGACCAGTGCCCCGGCCGACCGCCCCAGGCTTTGGGGGCCCGCTGAGTGACATGAGAAGCTGCATCCGCCGCGGACGTTCCGTTCCGATAATAATCATCCTCGCCGTTCTCGCCTGGTCTCCGGACGTTTTCGCCTCACCAGCCGACGGGACGAATATAGCCAAGGGAAAGCCTTACGAGATGTTCCCGCCGCCGAATTATGCCAACTCGAAGGCCCGATTGAACGCCGTGAGCCTCACGGATGGCCGACGTGCGGCGCAGGACGACATTTGGTTCGACCCCGCCACGGCGGGTTGGCAGACGAAAAAGATCGCCCCGCTGTCTCCGCTGGTGGTCCTCGATCTGGGCGAGGACACGCCGATCGGGAGAATCATCTTCAGTTCCGCCGCGGGCCGCGCCGGAGTGCGTCCGCCCGGAAGCATCGGCGTCTTCGTCAGCGGCGACAAGCGGTCATGGACATTGGCGGGAGACCTGACGGAGTGGAGCCGCCAAAAGCGGCCCGCGCCTTCCGACGAAACTTTCGGACATGGAGAAAAGGCCACCCGTTTCACTTTCGACGCGGACGGGTTGAATCTCCGGGGCCGCTATCTCGCGCTCGCGGTGTTCGGAACTCCCTTCGTATTTTGCGACGAAATCGAAGTGTATGCGGGCGGGGAGGGCTTCGCCAACGCCGGAGGCGAGCGGATCCCCGGCGGGCTCGGAGGATTGACCGCTTATCTCGAAACCTTCCGCACCGGACAAGGAATCCTCAACCGCGTCGCCCGCGACCGCGAGGCTCTTGAGGCACAGATTCAAGCAGCCCAGCTGTCCGCGGCAGAAAAATCGACGCTTCTCGCCTCGCTCCCGCCCGAAAATGGTTCGCGTGCCGAAGTCTCCGATCCCGCGGAATTTTCCACGCGCCTTCCTTACCCCGGAGCGCACCGCGAGTTGTTGAAAACGCGCGCGGCGTTCTGGCGCGCACTTGGATTTTCGGGAGTTTCCGCGGGCAAGGTTCACCGGTTCGGATTTCTGGACTGGAACGCCGTTCCCCAAAAATCCGCCGGGCCGGTGGCCTTGGAAATCGCCCTGTTGGGAAATGAAGTCCGCTCGGATGCCTTCGTGCTGCGTAATGCGGGCGCGGAGGAAGTGGAGCTTTTGCTTTCGGTCGAGCCTGCCGCCGAAGGGGTGCGCGTCATTCCCGTCGCTTGGACGGATACGGGGCACGGCATTCCAGTGGCCGATGCTCTGCCTGAGCCGGAGCGGCGCGACGGCGCGGTCGTCTGCCGGATCCCAGCGGGCGTTGAACAAAAAATCTGGGTCACGGTGGATGGCCGCCAGTTTCCTCCCGGCGAACGGACGATGGGCATTGAGGCTCACGGGCCGGAGGTCTCGTTTTCGATTCCGCTGACCGTCCGCGCGACGCCGTCTCCCGGAGAGATCACGCCGCTGTCGCTTGGGATGTTCGACTATGCCAACGGGCCGGGCGAGTACGGTCTCACGCCGCAAAACCGCCGCAGCGCGGTCGAACTGATGCGTTCGCATGGCGTGGATACGGCCTGGGCCAGCTCGCGCATTCTATCCAAACCGCAGGCCGAGGATTTTGACGCGGCCGACAAACTGACCGCTCCTCTGGATTTCTCCGCCCTTGAGGAATGGGTGAGGAACGAGTGGGCGGGCGCTCGCCGGTATTTTGTTTTTGCGAATGTGCAGGAGCAGTTTGCAGGCCGCCGGGCGGGCACGCCGGAGTTTGATCGGCGCGTCAAGGCCTGGGTCGTGGAGATCAACCGCGCCGCCCGTCAGCTTGGCCTGAACGCCTCATCTTTCGGCCTGCTGCTGGTGGACGAGCCGAAGACCGAAGCCGCCAACCGCCTGCTGGCGGCGTGGATGAAGCCGATCCGTGAAGCCGGTCCCGCTTTTTCTATTTTCGCCGATCCGACTTGGCCGGATCCCCGCCAGATGCCACACCCGGAGGCGGTGACCGGGGCGGATATTATTTCTCCGAACACCTCCATCTACAAGGCGGGCGGCGAAGAGGCGGAACGTTATTATGAGGAAAGGCGGGCCGCGGGGCAGCGGCTGGAATTCTATTCATGCGGCGGTCCCGCCCGGCTGGCCTGCCCGACGCGGTACTATCGTCTCGTGCCGTGGCTGGCCTTTCTCCACGGCGCGGAGGGCATTTCGTTCTGGTCGTTCGGCGACATCGGCGGCGCGCCGTCCTCATGGAATGATTATCTGGCAGTCAAGACCCTCGCAGCCACGCCGGTATTTCTATCCAGGGAAAGGGCGGAAAACAGCATTCACTGGGAAGCGGTGCGCGAGGGGCTTCAGGACTATAAATATCTGGCGTTTCTGCGGCAAAATGCGCCGAAAGAGCAGGTCGTCGCGTTGCAAGAACGATCCCGCCAACTGCTGAAAAATCTCTCGGAAGGCGATGCCCACCTGCACAAGGAACTGTGGATGGAGGATTTTTCGCACCAACAACTCGACGACATCCGAGCAGAAATCCTTCGCGAGTTGGAGCAACTGTTGAATGGCCGACAAAAATTATGACACGATGGAAGGATGTCGTTTTTCTGGATTACTCGCTGGAAAATTATCACGCGAACACTTACCGGGACCTGCTACGTGGCGCGCTGGTTGGCTGCGGGTTTCGGGTCTCTTATGGTTGGTCACTTGACGGAGAGGCGGGACGGGAGTGGGCGGCCAAATCAGAAGTGACTTATCAGCAAAGAACCCGGCGGCCGGGTGTGGAAAGAGAAGTAACTTTGTGTTTTTCTCCAGACACCGATGAATCGACCTTGAACAATGCCTAGTTCGAACACGAATCGGATCATGCAGAAGAAAAACGCAGGAGTCCCGGAAAAATTAAAATATTTTCCGGCCACAGATTTCGATTGCACCCTCGCCCCCGGCTCCGCCAGCATACGCTCAGGTCAAACGACCTGAATAGTTAGCGTTTAAGGAGAACATCATGACATTCAAAATCGGCATCATCGGGTGTGGGGGCATCGCGGCGGCTCATGCGCAGGCGTATCGGGACAATGGCGTTTCCGTCGTCGCGGTGACGGATGTGAATCGCGCGTCCGCGGAAAAATTCGTCAAGGATCATGCGTCGGAGGCGGCGGTTTATGAGGATTGCCACAGTCTTCTGACCAAGGCCGGGGTGGATGCCGTCAGCGTCTGCACGCCGCCATCCACCCACGAAGAAATCGTCATCGAGGCCCTGGGCCGGAGGATTCCGGTTCTTTGCGAAAAACCTCTGGCACACACCCTCGCGGCGGGGGAGCGCATGGCCGGGGCGGCGCGGACGGCGCAAACACCGCTGATGATTGCCTTCCGCCACCGTTTCCTCCCGGCGATTCAAAAGCTGAAGGCGTTGATCGGAGAGGGATGCATCGGTCGTCCGGTGGCACTTTCCAATGCGTTCTGCGGTCCGGCATTTTTCATGAAGGACCGTTGGTTCTCGAAAAAAGCGGTGGCTGGCGGCGGATGCATGCTCGATACGAGCAGTCACACGGTGGACATTTTCCGGTATTTGTTCGGGGAAATTGTCGAACAGCATGGCGTGACGAATCGGGCGTTTGAAGGCACGGATGTGGAGGACTCCAGCATCCTCACGGTGCGCGGTGAGAGCGGCGTCCTGGGCACGTTCTTTGCCTCCTGGGGGGCGGGCGTGGGCCGCGCGGTCCTGGATGTGATGGGGGACAAGGGGCGGATGGTTTATGAATACGGCGGGAACATCGAGGTGGTGGACTCCGAGAGAAACACCCGGACGTGGCCGGTGGAGAGTTCCGGCGGGTTCACGGAGGAAGTTGCGCATTTCCTCCGCGCCATTCGCGGGGAGGAACCCTTGACTTCGTCCTGGCAGGATGGCTTGCGAGCCCTGGAGATCATTCAGAATGTCTATGAAAACGATCGGGTTCATTGATTACTATGTGGATGAGTGGCACGCGAACATGTATCCGGGCTGGATTCGCGAGTCCGCGTTCAAGGACCGCTTCGATGTGACGCTGGCCTGGGAGGAGATTTCCCCCGAAGGAAAAAAGCCGCTGCGGCAGTGGTGTGAGGAGCAGAAGGTGCGTCCTGCGGAGAGCCTCGCGGAGGTGGTGGAACAATGCGACTGCCTGGTGGTGCTCTCGCCGGACAATCCGGAACGTCACGAGGACCTGTCCGATCTGGCGTTGCGCTCGGGAAAGCCCGTCTATGTGGACAAGCCCTTTGCGCCCTCTTTGGCCACGGCACTTCGGATGTTTGACAAGGCGCAGGCGCACGGCACGCCGCTAATGTCCTGCTCCGCCCTGCGCTTCGCTCCGGGCTTGCAGGAAGCGGCGCGTCAGGGTTCCGCGAAGCCCCTCTTTGCCTCCGGTTGTGGCGGGGGAAGCTTTGGGGTTTATGCCATTCATCAGTTGGAAATGCTGGTGATGGTGCTTGGCACCGGTGCGCGCCGGGTACGGCAGATCGGAAGCCCGGACATCCCTCTGCTGATGGTCGATTATGAGGATGGGCGGCGGGGGACAATCCAGCTCATGCCCGGGCATCCGTTTCAGATGGCCTTCAGCCGCGCGGATGGCACCACAGCCACCTTTTCCAACATCGCCGACTTTTTTCCGCCGTTCATCGAAGCCATGCTTCGGTTCTTCGAGACGAAGGAATCTCCGGTGCCGCGTGGGGAAACCCTCGAGATCGCCGCCCTGCTCGAAGCCGGACATCAGGCCATGCGGGAACCGGAAACCTGGCATCCCGTGGGTTCTTTTTGAGGGCTCCTTACAGTCCCCTCTGTTCCACGAGGATGTCCAATATCCGGATCATGGAGACAGGACACTTGACAGTAAGCGTCATTTCTAGCGCATCTGGCGGGAAATAGTGGAAGTGTCGTAGTTTTGCGTCATGACCAATAC
>JACSRU010000051.1 GCA_014879575.1 Chthoniobacterales bacterium
TTTGTCCAGCTCGTTGCCCTAATTCTCTGTCATTCAGATGGATGGTTGGTTCTCAGAATTGGCCCTGTGTCTTACACGACCTGGGGCTGGATCGAAATCCTCCTCGTCAAACCCGCAACCCTTCCCTAACTCCAAAAAATCATGGCACTCCTCGCCCCACCCAAAGATTGGTATCACCCCGCCGCAGGCGCAGAACGCCTCTGGATCGGCATTGCGCTGGTCTGGTGTTTCGTTATGAGCCTCATGATGCCCTACTGGCATTTCCGCGGAAAACAAAACGCCAACGGCACCACCTACACCGTCACTCCAAAGGACTACCTGGAACGCACCGAAAAATTCGTGGCGGCCAACAAGGTCGGCGACCTCAACGGCATCCCCATCGTGCAACCCGCACCCGGCACGGACATCTACCTGCTCGGCCGGATGTGGAACTGGTATCCGGTTTTAAAATTGCAAAAAGGCGAAACCTACCGTCTGCACATATCCTCGATGGACCTGCAGCACGGATTCTCCCTGCAGCCGGTGAACATGAACTTCCAGGTTGTCCCCGGCTACGATCACGTCCTCACCCTCACTCCCACGTCATCCGGTGAATTCACCATCGTCTGCAACGAATTTTGCGGCATCGGTCACAGCACCATGATCGGCAAAATGCTCGTGGAATAATCCCACTCATCCTCACCCACGCCATGACCACCACCACACTTCATCCCGCCGCCCTCACCGACGCCGGTGCCGCAAGCCGCTCGTGCGAAACGACCGGACTGCGCGTCTGCCTCTCCGGACAACAATTCATCAAACTCAACGCCGTCGCCGGCATCGTCTTCCTTCTTCTCGGAGGCATTGCCGCCATCCTGCTCGCCCTCACCCGCTGGCAGGCCGTCCACCTTCTGCCGGTGGACTGGTTTTATCGCATCCTCACCTTCCACGGGTTGAACATGCTGATCTTCTGGATCCTGTTCTTCGAGGTGGCGATTCTTTACTTCGCCTGCACCATCCCGCTCAACTGCCGATTATTTTCGCGCGGTGTGGCCTGGGTGTCCTTTGGCCTGATGTTGACCGGTGCGATCATGACCGACGTTGTGATTCTGCAGGGGAAGGCGGACGTGCTGATGACGAGTTATCTGCCACTTCTGGCGCACCCGTTGTTTTACCTCGGCATCATCCTCATGGCCGTGGGCACGCTCATCGGCGTGTTCAATTTCTTTGGCACGCTCTACATTGCACGGAAGAACCGCACCTACGAAGGCTCAATGCCCCTCGTGACCTTTGGCGCACTGGCGGCGGCCATCATTGCGGTCCTCACCCTCCTGCATGGTGCCATTGCCATGATACCGACCTTCACCTTCTCAATGGGGTGGACAGCCGAGCCCGATCCGATCTGGTATCGCATGATCTGGTGGGGTCTCGGCCACCAGTCCCAGCAGGTCAATGTCTGCGCCATGGTCACCGTCTGGTATCTTGTCGGCTTCCTTGCCACCGGTGCCAAACCTGTCAATGAAACCATCTGCCGCGGCGCCTTTGTCCTCTACATCCTCTTCATCAACCTCGCCTCCGCACACCACCTCCTCGTGGATCCGGGCGTGGGTGTGACCTGGAAAATCTGGAACACCTCCTATGCGATGTATCTCGCCGTGCTGGCCTCCATGATCCATGCGTTCACCGTGCCGGCCTCCATCGAGATTGCCATGCGGGAAAAAGGCTATGTGCGTGGCATTTTCGGCTGGGTGGGTGCCCTGCCCTGGCGCAATCCGGCGTTCTCCGCCGCGATCATTTCGCTGCTGATCTTCGGATTTATCGGCGGCATCACGGGCGTCACTCTGGGCACACAACAGATCAACATCATTGCCCACAACACGCTTCGCATCACCGGACACTTCCATGCCACCGTCGTCGGAGGCACCACCCTGGCCTTCATGGGGCTCGCCTACTACGTGATTCCGCTGATCTTCCGCAAGGACTTCATTGCGCGCCCGCTGGCCCGCATCCAGCCCTGGCTCTTTGGCGGCGGCATCCTGCTCGTCTCCATTGGCATGTCCTTTGCCGGATCTCTCGGCGTGGCACGACGCAGCTATGACATCGAACCCGCCGGCATCTACGGTCCCACGACACACCTCTTCCTCGGCATCATGGGCGTCGGCGCCATTTTGGCCGTCACCAGCCTGTTCCTCTTCGTCGGGCTCTGCGTGGGAACCCTCTTGTTTGGAAAATCCAACCAAGGCCGCGCCATGGAAGATTGGGGTGTCGCCGTCGCCGCTCCGGGCATCAAACAGGGAACCCTGGATGTTCATTGGGCCATGAAGGGCACCATCGTCCTCACCTTCATCTTCCTCGCCTGCTTCGCTGTCTATTATTTTGCGAACTGGAAGGCTCTGGCAGATGTTTGGTACGTGCGGTGATGGTCCCCTCTTGGAAACAGGAAGGGCACCGGGCAACCTGTCCGTCCGAGCGGGCATGAGGCGTCTCCGCCATGCCTTCGGAGCCTTGCGCGATTTTTTTAATGGCGCAGGGCTGCCGGTGTGCCTACTGGCGACTGCGGCGGTTTATGAGGTTTTTCTTCTTGCGGTGATCTTCGCCCCGGTGGGCTGGGGTCCGTGGAGTCGGTTTTCAGAAGAATTCAAAATCTGGTGTTTCAGTTACAATCCCGCCACCGGCGGGATGAAGTGGGGCGCGGTGTGGCTGATGATTTTTGAGCCCGCCGTGCTTGCACTGATCACGGTCTTTTTTTATCGCAGAAATCTGTGGGAACTCGGGCCGCTTGGTGCCGTGCGCCAGCATTGGCGGGCGGCTCTCTCCGGCGGGGTTTTGACGGCGGTTGCCCTTCTCGGCCTCACCGCCTTTTCGCGACCGGCATCCGGAGAGTCCGCCATCCTCCCCTTCCCCGGAAAGCGCATCCGCACCGAACTTGCCCCTCCGGATATTCGGCTCACCGATCAGCGCGGCCGCGAGGTATCCCTCGAATCCCTGCGCGGAAAAGTCGTCCTCATCACTGGCGTGTATGCCACCTGCTCCACCGCCTGCCCGCAGATCCTGCAGACCGTCAAACGCATGCTGGACGCCCTGCCGGAGAAGGAACGCGAACACTTTGTGGCACTGGCCATTTCTCTGGATCCGGAAAATGACGCTTCCTGGATGATGAACGCCATTGCCGAAACGTACGGCTTCCCGGCGGAACGCTTCCATTACCTCAACGGCGAGGTGGGCAACGTCCGAGCCATTCTCGAGCACATGGGCTTTTCCGCCATTCGGAACGAACAAACCGGGGTCATTGACCATGCCAACCTTTTTGTCCTCGTGGATCCCCTGGGACGCATCGCCTATCGCTTCGGTCTCGATCCGCGGCATGAGCCGTGGATGCATGAGGCCATCGCAGAGCTTCTTGCGGAGTCAGGCCCCGCTCCCGTCCTCACCCAAGGCACGCCCCCATGAGCGACAACGAAAATCCCCTTCCGCCCGCCACTCCGCCACCGCCCGTGATGCGTGTGCGGTTTGAAAAGGCCTTTGCCTGCGCGGAACGCCTCCTGGCGCGCCTTGACGGATTCATGAACCGCCTCGTTCCGGCGGAATACAATCCTCTGGAGCAAACCGGACAGGCCGCCAACCTCGTCCTCATCATTTGCGCGCTCAGCGGAGTTTTCATGCTGATTTGGTATGCGCCAAGCGTGCAGCTGGCCTATCCCGCAATGGCATCCCTCCAGGGGCGCACGCTGGGCGGCTGGATGCGCACCATGCACCGCTACAGCTCGGATTTCGTCATGCTTCTGCTGATCCTGCATGCCGCTCGCATGTTTATCGCAAAAAAATTCACCGGCTCGCGCTGGCTGGCCTGGACGACCGGTGTCTTTCTGCTTGCGCTCACCTGGTTTGTGGGGTGGACCGGATTCTGGCTCGTCTGGGATCAACCCGCCCAGCAGGTTGCCATCGCCTCAATGCAGTTTATTGATGTTTTCCCAATTTTTGGGGAACCCATGAGCCGTCAGTTTCTCGTGGACCGCCTGGTCCCCAGTCTCCTGTTTTTTGTCATATTTTTTCTGCACATGCTCCTGCCCCTCGGCATTGCGGCCGGCCTGGTCCTGCATCTTTCGCGTCTGAACCGCGTCCGCATCTTTCCCGATCGCTGGCTGGGTGTCGCCATCGTGGCCACCATGGCCATCGCTTCATGGATTGTCCCGGCACCCCTCGACGCCCCGGCCGCCATGGCTGTGAAGGCGCCGAGTTTCACCGTGGATGCCTGGTATCTGACGCCGCTGGCCCTCGGCCTGCGCTTCCAATCTCTCGGATTATGGGCCTGCTTCGGGGGAGTCGCCTTCGTCGCCGCCTTCCCCTGGCTGTTGGCGCGCCGCAACCGGAAAATTTCCACTCCCCGCGACACCGACACTCCGGTCACCCCCTGGCAGACCGTCGTCCTGCAAGCCCGTTGCCACGCCTGCACCCAGTGTGTGCAGGATTGTCCGTTTGGTGCCGTGAGTATGATCCCCCGCACTGACGGAAAGAAATTCCCGGCCCGGGCCTGGGTGAACCCCAATCTTTGTGTGGGCTGTGCCGTCTGCGTGGGCTCCTGCGATTCCGAGGCCATGAACCTCACCTGGTTTGACATTCATGCCGATGAACAGCGCATCTCAACAACCGTCCAGCGTCTGCGCGAAAAATCCGGCTCCGCCTTCCTGGCCCTTGTCGCGGCGGACATGGATGGCGGATTTCTTCATTTCCAAAACACCCGCTGGCAAAATCTCCTTCCCGGCTACCACGTGGAACCCGTCCCCACCGCAAGCTGGGTGCGCCCGAAGTTTGTCGAACGCCTCCTGCACGGAGGCGCAAGCGGCGTTCTGATTGTGCGGGACACCCGTGACGAATCCGCCGCCCGCGACGGCAACAGGTGGATACGAGATCGAATGGAACAAACCCGCAAGCCTCACTTTCACCCGGGACGTGCCAACCACGGACGTTGGCATGTCGCCGATTTTAATGCGGCCAATCCCTCGACCCTCACGGCGGAAGCCCATACATTCCGCGAAGGAGGCAATGCAAAATTTCTTCCACGTCCGGGGCGTCTCCGCGCGCTCCTCGTGGGAGGTTTGCTCGCGCTGGCACTTGCCGCCGCCACGATCGGCCTCAGCCACCTCCAAGTGCTCAACCCCGCCCCCAGTGAACCTGAGCTTGTTTTGTCCTTCCGTGTCCTCGGGGACATGATGAAGGCGCAGGAATTGGATGAAGCGGCCCAAGCGAAACTCCCTGTTCACATGCGGGGCCGAAGCACCACAAAGCCACGCCGTTCCCCCACGGATATCACTCTCACCGTTGGCGGAAAAAGCGAGACCCGCACCTTCCAGCCGAAGGGCGTTTCAAACGATGGTCCGACCACGGGGGAATGGGTTCTCCCGCTCGCCCCGGGCCTCCACGAGGTGCGCGTTGAGATCAAGCGCGGCCCGGAAAGTGCCCCCGAAGTCTGGTCCGGAACCCTCGAAGCAAAATCTCGTCACATCCAGGTCATCACCTACACTCCCACCGAGGGATTTCGTTTTGAATAATTTCGTCACCGAAGAAAAGCTCCCGGCTTTCGTCGCCACGATGGCTCGCTTTTCGCGCGCCCTTTTCGACCTCACAAAGCCGAAAATCGCCATTGCCTCCGTCCTGACCATCCTGGTGACCTATGTCTCGCTCGTCCGGGACATTTCCCTGCCATCGGTGCTGATGCTCCTCCTGGGCTCCGGGCTGGCCGCCGGTGGCAGCCTTGCGTTCAACCAATGGTGGGAACGCGACTCCGATCTCCTCATGCGACGCACGCGGTTCCGTCCGCTTCCGCAAAAAGCCCTCTCCTCCGGAGCCGCTCTCACATACAGCCTCGCCCTGTCGCTTGCCGGATGTCTGTTGCTCTGGGGCGTCTTTGGGGTGCTGACTGCGGGCCTGGGTCTTGCCACCATTCTCATCTACGCCGGCCTCTATACTCCGATGAAGTGCCGGTCGCGGTGGGCCACGGAAGTCGGCTCCATTTCCGGCGCCCTCCCTCCAATCCTGGGTGCCGCCGCAGCCGGGCATGCCAACGCCACTTCCGCCTGGCTTCTCGCCCTGGCCCTCTTCTTCTGGCAGATGCCCCACTTCTATGCCATCGGATGGATTCATCGCGACGATTATCGCGCCGCCGGGCTCCCCCTTCTGCCGGCCGTTGATCTCCAAGGGCGGCGCACGGGCCTCTGGATGTTGGTTTACTCGGGCTTGTTGGTTCTTGTCCTTCTCCTTCCCTGGAGCATCGGACTCATCCCACCGCTTAGTGCCGCAGCGGCTCTCACGGGTGCCATGCTGTTGTTCATTCGCTCCTGGAAATTTTATTTCGCAGCCGCGGATGATCGAACTTCCGCAGCCCGTCGCCTCTTCCACGCCAGTCTCCTCGCCCTGCCCGGTCTCCTCTTCCTTGCTTTTGCCTGAAAGACTCCGCCCCATTTTCGGGAAACATTGGCGTGTTCCTGTTTTGGCTTGTCCCGTTTGCTGGTCCCGTGGAATCGTCCAGCGACCCGCACGACCAGGCGCAAACAACCGGTCTGACCCGAAAGAATCCGAATAACCTGCATGAGTTCTGTCCTGCCAATTTACGATCTGGATGAGGAAATTGTCTCTACGCTCACGCAGGGCAACCGCCTGATTTTGCAGGCTCCGACTGGCTCGGGAAAATCCACCCAGGTGCCGCAAATCCTGCTCGATGGCGGAGTTCCGGGCGACGGGCGCTGTGTCATCCTGCAACCACGCCGCCTGGCGGCCCGGATGCTGGCGGCAAGGGTTGCGGCTGAACGCGGGGGCAAACTCGGTGACGAAGTCGGCTACCAGATCCGTCTCGATAATGTTTCCTCGGACAGGACACGGATTCTTTTTGTCACGGAGGGAATCCTCCTGCGTCAAATGCTGGCCGATCCGGAATTGCGAGGAGTCTCCACGATCCTCTTCGACGAATTTCACGAGCGTCACCTGTTTGGAGACATCAGCCTGGCAAGGGCTCTTACCCTGCAGGAGACGCTCCGTCCGGATCTGCGAATTGTGGTCATGTCCGCCACCCTTGATCGCGCCGGACTCACGGAATACCTTGCTCCCTGCGCGACCCTGCAATCCGAGGGACGGACTTTCCCAGTCACGGTGAAATTTCTCGACCAGGACCCAAAGGACGACCCCGTTTGGGAACTCGCTGCGGATGCGGTGGCGGAAAATTTTGAGCGAACCGAGGGGGACATCCTTGTGTTTATGCCCGGTGCCTATGAGATCGGCCGCACGATCCGGGAGATCACCGCGCGCCTGGGCAACCAGTGCGCCATCCTCCCGCTGCACGGAGAACTGCCGGCATCGGAACAGGACAGGGCCGTGAACAAAACTTCCACCCGCAAAGTCATCGTCTCCACAAATGTCGCCGAAACTTCGCTGACGATCGACGGAGTCACGCTGGTGGTGGACTCCGGATTGGCACGGGTCGCGCGCTATGATGCCGGACGCGGCATCAACACCCTCCTGATTGAAAAAATCAGCCAAGCCTCTGCGGATCAACGCGCCGGCCGGGCAGGCCGCACGGCACCAGGAGTTTGTCTTCGACTCTGGACGAAACGTGACCACGAACGGCGCCCTCCCCGCGAGGTCGCCGAAATCCAAAGACTCGACATGGCGGAAACCGTCCTCACTCTCAAGGCGGCTGGGGTCACCGATCTGGCGGCGTTTCGTTGGATTGATCCGCCGGATCCCCAGGCACTCGCCCGCGCCGAAAACCTGCTGGAAGATCTGGGTGCCACCCACCTTGGTATCCTCACCCCGATCGGTCGCAAAATGCTCCGCTTTCCGGTTCATCCCCGGTATGCTCGGATGTTCCTTGCGGCGGAGGAACTTGGCTGTGTGCCCGCAGCGGCCCTGATTGCCGCGCTGACACAGACCCGCTCGATGCTCCTGCGCACGGACAAACGAATCGAGGAGGAACGCTCCGAACTCTTCGGCACCGGCACCTCGGATTTTCAAGTGCTCATGCGCGTCTTCTCGTATGCCAAACGCAAGGGCTTCCGTTCGAATGAATGCCGCTCCCTGGCCATCCATGCGGATTCCGCCAGGCAAGTCGGACGCCTCTTTGAACAGTTCCTCGACATCGCAAGGGCGGAAGCACTCGACATTGCCTCCGGCCCCGCATCGGACGAGGCCATCGCAAGGTGCGTTCTGGCGGGCTTTGCCGACCATGTGGCCCACCGTCGCAACGAGGGCACCCTGGTCTGCGATGTTGTGCATGGACGCCGCGGATTGCTCGCCCGCAACAGCGTGGCTTCGCACGGGAAACTTCTGGTGGCGGCAGAAATCACCGAGATCGAAGGTCGGGATGGCGAGGCGCAAGTCTTGCTCAATCTCGCCACGCAAATCGAAGAGGACTGGCTGCGTGAAATGTTTCCAGAGGATTTTTCCGACACCACGGAATGCCGCTTCGACTCCGGACAAAAGCGGGTGATCGTCCGCCGATCAAAAATCTTTCGGGATCTTGTGCTCGAGACCCAGGACCGGGATGCCGAGCCCGGGCCAGCGACCGCCTCCTGTCTCGCCGGGGAGATTCTTTCCGGCTCCCTCCGCCTGAATGGATGGGACGATGGGGTGGAGCAATGGATTCATCGCGTGAATTTTCTCTCCCGCCTTCTTCCCGATCACGCCCTCCCCATCCTCGGACCGGACGAGCGGCATCACATCCTCCTCCTCGTCTGCGACGAGGCCACTTGCTATCGGGACATTAAGGACGCCCCCGTGCTCCCCCACGCACGTTCGCTTCTCACTCCTCCCCAACAGCAACTCGTGGACAAACACGCCCCGGAACGCATCCCCCTGCCGGGCGGACGCAAGGCCAAGGTCACCTATGCGGAAGCCTCCGACCCCTTCCTCTCCGCCCGGATTCAGGATCTTTACGGGATCGAGGACGGCATCCAAATTGCCATGAACCGACACGCTCTCACCCTTCACATCCTTGCCCCCAGCCACCGTCCCGTCCAAGTCACAAAAAGCCTGCGTTCCTTCTGGACCGAAACCTATCCAAAACTCAAACAACAACTCCAGCGACAATACCCAAAACACGAATGGCGGTAAGTTTGACAATCCCAAGCTCACCCCTACCCTTTCCTGTTTCAAAAAACGGAATGTCTGGGAATTTAAAAAAAAGGCCCGGCACTTTGTCTCCAAAGTGCCGGGCGCAATACTGGCAACGACCTACTCTCGCACAACCTATAGATGCACTACCATCGGCTCTGCAGCGTTTCACTTCCGTGTTCGGAATGGGAACGGGTGGGTCCACTGCGCGGGATCACCAGACGATGACGGATTGAAGACTCAACCCCCCAGGTGTCTGGCGACACCCCACTTACCTTTTCAAAAGAACAACACATCACTCTGATCACCGACATCAGGTGCTTCCGGTTCTCTGACATTCGCATACCAGGGGAAAAACTACAACTTCACAGTTCACAAGACTGTTAAGATGGAGAAAAAAGCCGAACGAGTATTAGTATCGCTAAGCTGAACGCATTACTGCGCTTATACCCGCGACCTATCAACGTGGTGGTCTTCCACGACTCTTCAGGGAGATCTCATCTCGGGAGAGGCTTGGCGCTTAGATGCTTTCAGCGCTTATCCTTTCCAAACATAGCTGCCCAGCGATGCTCCTGACGGAACAACTGGATCACCAGAGGTTTGTCAATCCCGGTCCTCTCGTACTAAGGATTGAACCCCTCAAATCTCCTGCGCCCACAGTGGATAAGGACCGAACTGTCTCGCGACGTTCTGAACCCAGCTCGCGTACCACT
>JACSRU010000130.1 GCA_014879575.1 Chthoniobacterales bacterium
TTCTGTGACAAGGCAGAATTATAAGTTATGGGACTGACCCCTTCTGTTCTCCTTTGCCTGCCGATACTGAGGGCTTGTCAGTCCGGCATGGGATGTGGAGACTGCTCCCCGATGGCATGGGACTTCGACTACCTGATCGTTGGAGCGGGATTCTCCGGGCTGACGATGGCGGAGCGTCTCGCCACGCAAATGGGTGCGACCTGCCTGGTGGTCGAGCGGCGTGGACACATCGGCGGAAATGCCTACGACCGGTATGATGATCATGGCGTCCTCATCCACGCCTACGGTCCGCATTACTTCCGCACAAACTCCCCGAGGATCCGTGAGTATCTCTCCCAGTTCACCGACTGGCATCCGGTGGACTATAAAATCCTGTCCTGGACGCACGGTGCCTACTGGCCGTTTCCGATCAACTTAAACACCTTCGAGCAACTCATCGGAAAGCCGTCCACCCCGGAGGAAATGGTCGCCACACTGGATCAATGGAAGGTCCGCATCGAGGCTCCGACAAATTCCGAGGATCTCATCCTTTCCCAGGTGGGACGCCGCCTTTACGAGCAATTCTTCGAGGGCTATACGCTCAAGCAATGGCACCGGCACCCCCGGGAACTCGATGCCTCCGTCTGCGGGAGGATTCCGATTCGCACCAATCGCGACGACCGGTATTTGACGGAGGACTTTCAGGCTCTGCCGACGGCCGGTTACACGCGGCTGTTTGAGCGGATGCTCGCCGCCTGCGGCAACCGGGCAAAAATTCTTCTCCACACGGATTACCGCGAGGTGATGCCCCATGTGAACTTCCATCACATGATTTACACGGGACCAGTGGATGAATACTTTGACCATTGCGAGGGACGGCTCCCCTACCGGTCGCTGCGGTTTGAGAGCGAATCGTTCACCGCCGGGCAATTGACTTCCCGCGCGTCCATTTCCCGGAAAAAAGGGTTCTGGCAACCGGCCATGCAGGTGAACTTTCCAAACGATCACGCCTACACCCGCATCGTCGAGATCAAGCACGCCACCGGACAACTTTGCGAAAACTCCACGATTGTCCGCGAATATCCGGAGGATTTCGGCCCCGGAAAAGAAGCCTACTACCCGATTCCGGCAGCAGACGCCGCCACCCTCTACGCGCGCTACAAGGCACGGGCCGATGCGGAAAAGACCACCTCGTTCATCGGGCGTCTCGCCACTTATAAATATTACAACATGGATCAGATTGTTGGGATGGCCTTGGCGGAGTTTGAAAAAATCCGCCGGGCCACCTCCCCTTAATCCCTGGCACGTTCGATCCGTCGAAGACGCCCTCCCCCGCCCGGAAATCTCCGCCACCGGAAAGATCCCGATACTTTTAAAGGAATATTCATTTTAGCTGGATAACGAAAAGGCATTTGCTATGCCTGCTGCCCATGAAGACACCTGTCAGGATCGGACTTATTGGAGCAGGAGCCCGTTTGCGCGGGGTGGTGAAACGACTCCTCGAACGCGGCAACGGACAAATCGTGGCCACAGGACTCTACGATCCGGATCCCCTTTCCCAGGAGGCCGCCCGCAAGAACTTTGGCGCGGAGATCTTCGCCACGGAGGACGAACTCCTCGCATCCGACGCCGACTGGATTTTTATCGGCTCCCTCAATTGTCACCATGCCGACCAGGCAATCGCCGCCATGCGGGCAGGCAAGAATGTCTTTTGTGAAAAGCCGCTTGCCACCACGTTTGAAGATTGCCTCCGTGTCCGGCAGGTGGAAAAGGAAACCGGGCGCACGTTCAGCTTTGGCCTCGTGCTCCGCTATTCGCCCTTTTATCAACGCATCCATACCCTTGTGCGCGAAGGGGCCATCGGGCGACTCGTTTCGTTTGAATTCAACGAAACACTCGACTTCAATCACGGGGGATACATCTTTGGCAACTGGCGTCGTGACCGCTCCCTCGCCGGAACACACATCCTGGAGAAATGCTGTCACGACCTCGACTTGGCGAACTGGATCACCGGGGAGTTGCCGGTTCGGGTCGCCAGCTTCGGCGGACGCGATATCTTCGTGGAATCGAATCAGGAATTAGCCAAAAAAATCGGTCCCTCCCCCGACGACGCATCCCCGGCCTACGAAGCCTGGCCGGATCCGCATCGCGTGTCCCCCTTCTCGCCCGGCGCGACCATTTTTGACAACCAGGTCGCAATCCTCCAATACACCGGCGGTATCCGGGGCACCTTCCACACGAATTGCTCCACGGCTCTCCTCGAACGCCGGTTTTTCCTTTGCGGCACGGAGGGCACCCTCCGTGGAAATGCTTACACGGGCCAGATCGAGCACCAACGCATTGGCTGGAACACACCCGTGAGCGTCTTCGACACCAAAAGCGCCGGCAGCCACGGCGGCGGAGATCCTGTCATGGCGGCCGGTCTCGTGCAGACACTGCTCGAGGGGGCTCCGCCTTTGGCCACCTCGCTTGATGGACTCCACGCCTGCGTCGTGGCCTTCGGTCTCGACGCCTCGGCAGACAATGGACAAATGACAGACCTCCAACCCTATTGGGACGCAATTTCCCGCAGCGACTCTACGAGTCCGACCTAAGAACCTGTGAAAAAAATGGTGCCTGGCGAAGCCTCGATCTCCGGAAGGGGAAAGACATAAAAGCGAGGATATTCAGTTGATCGGGGGAGGAACGGGGATGCCACTCCCCGCCCCTCCCACCAAACCGGGACGGGCGGATTTCCCGCATCCGGCTTTCCGAGTTCCATTTCTCGGCAGTTGCCAGGTTACCAGTATTGGGCATCCTGCGATTGTGTTGGAGGGCTGCCAGGACGGCCGCGTCCCGGGCACTGAAAATCCGCTCCTTGCCTCATGACTGCCCGGTTGCGATAGTGGGGGGAAATCCGTATGTCTGTGACAAAAGATCCCATTTGCGGAATGATGGTGGACGAAGCGACCGCGCGGAGCGCAATCCGTGACGGACGGACCTTTTTCTTTTGCAGCGAGCATTGCCGGAAAAAGTTTTTGGCGGAGGCGGAACCCATGAGTTCCGGTGCCGGGACGTGTTGCGGCGGGAGGGCGGAAGCTGTTCCCGACGCCTGTTGTTCCGGCCACAAGTCTCACGAATCAGAAAAGCCGAAGTCCCCCTCTCAAGAATCTTCCTGTTGTTCTTCGGGCGGCCATGCACCGGTTTCGGCCTCTGTCTCCGCAAGGTATTATTGTCCGATGTGTCCCGGCATGGAGTCCGACAAGCCGGGAGATTGCCGGAAGTGCGGGATGGCACTGGAGCAGAATCCGGCTTGGACACCGCCGCCGCTGGGCAGGCCCGTCTATTCGTGTCCGATGCACCCGGAGGTCGTGCAGGACCACCCGGGGGATTGTCCGAAGTGCGGGATGGCACTGGAGTTGATCACACCGATGGCGCCTCCGGAGGATGAGGGAAACGCCGAGCTGCAGGACATGACCCGCCGGTTTTGGGTGGGGGCGTTGCTGACGCTGCCGGTCTTCTTTCTTGCGATGGTCCACATGGTTCCGGCGCTCGCCCGGCAACCCTGGGCGGATGGCGAGATTTCGCGCTGGTTGCAGTTTGTGCTGGCCACGCCGGTTGTTTGCTGGGCGGGATGGCCATTCTTCCGCAGGGGCTGGCGTTCCCTCCTCTCGCGCCATTGGAACATGTTCACGCTGATCGCCCTCGGCGTGGGAGCGGCCTACATTTTTAGTGTGGCGGCGATGCTCGTGCCCGGGCTTTTCCCCCACGCGATGCAGCATGGCGGGAAGGTTGGCATTTACTTTGAGGCGGCAGCAATGATCATTGTGCTGGTGCTCCTTGGGCAGGTGCTCGAACTCCGCGCCCGCAGTCGCACGGGCAACGCCATTCAGGCCCTGCTGAACCTTGCCCCGCCGACCGCGCGGCGGGTGACTGCGGAGACCGATCAGGAAGTTCCGTTGGATCACGTGCAAGTCGGCGACCTCCTGCGTGTGGTGCCCGGTGACAAGGTGCCGGTGGATGGCGTTCTTGTCGAAGGTCATTCGAGCGTCGAGGAGTCCATGCTCACTGGAGAACCGCTTCCGGTGGAGAAAAACGTGGGCGACAAGGTGACCGGCGGAACCGTCAACGGCACGGGCAGTTTTATCCTGCGCGCCGAGAGGGTCGGCAGCGACACCCTGCTCGGGCAAATTGTCAAAATGGTCGCCGAGGCCCAGCGCAGCCGGGCTCCCATTCAGGCACTTGCGGACAGGGTGGCGGGGATCTTTGTACCGACCGTGCTGGCGGTTGCCCTGATCACTTTCCTCCTCTGGATGGGGTGGGGGCCGGAGCCGAAACTGGCCTACGCCCTCGTGAATGCGGTTGCCGTGCTCATCATCGCCTGCCCCTGTGCCCTCGGTCTGGCGACGCCAATGTCAATCATGGTAGGTGTCGGACGCGGTGCCCAGGCGGGCGTGTTGGTGAAAAATGCCGAAACCCTTGAACGGTTGGAAAAAATTTCCACTCTCGTTGTGGACAAGACCGGCACGCTTACGGAAGGCAGGCCGCGACTTGTGGAAGTTTTACCGCAGGGGGGATTTGACGCGAAGGAATTACTCCGGCTGGCTGCCTCGCTGGAACGAAACAGCGAGCATCCGCTCGCGGCCGCAATCGTCGAGGGAGCCAGGCAACAAAACTCCGGAGTTGCGTCCGTGCAGGGTTTTCGCTCGGTCACGGCGGGAGGTGTCCTTGGCTCGGTGGAGGGACGTTCGGTCGTGGTCGGCAAGCCGGGCTTTCTCCGGAGTGAAAACATCACGGGGCTCGAACCACTCGAAGCCTCGGCGGCGAAACTTCAGGAGGAGGGTCGGACAGCCGTCTTTGTTGCCGTTGAGGGACGGCCCGCCGGGCTTCTCGTCATCATGGATCCCATCAAGGCGACCACGCCCGAGGCCATCCGGGAACTCCACGCGCTCGGGATCAGGCTCGTCATGCTCACCGGAGACAATGCGCGCACCGCCGCCGCCGTGGCCGGACAACTCGGGCTGGACGCCGTGGAGGCGGAGGTGGAACCTGCCGGAAAAGTTGCGCATATAAAGAAACTGCGCGCGGAGGGAAGACATGTCGCCATGGCGGGCGACGGGATCAACGACGCTCCCGCCCTGAGCGAGGCCGAAGTCGGCATCGCCATGGGCACCGGCACCGATGTGGCCATGCAGAGCGCGGGCATCACCCTCGTAAAAGGCGATCTCCGGGGCCTCGCAAAAGCCATCCGGCTCAGCCGCGCCACCATGCGAAACATCCGGCAAAATCTCTTCTTTGCGTTCCTCTACAACGCGCTGGGAATTCCAGTAGCCGCCGGGTTGCTCTACCCATTCTTTGGCCTGCTCCTGAGTCCAATCCTCGCCGGAGCGGCCATGAGCCTGAGTTCCGTCTCCGTCATCACCAACGCTCTCCGCCTGCGGAAGACGAAGTTGTAAATTTTTATCCCAACCAAAGGGCCACGGGCAGGATGAGGAGCGGGGGGAGGAAAAGCATGGCGTCGGCTCCGATGGAGAGGATTTCGGGAGGGAGCACCTGTCGCCGGGCACCGAGGTACCAGAGTCCGGCGAGTGAGAAGAAGCCCGCGAGGGCCACGGCCAGGTGGCCCCCGGTTGCCGCCAGGGAAAATCCCAACACGGAAAGGATGCAGGGACGAACCAGGGAAATTGCGGTGGTCCGTCCGGCGGCGTATTCTTCGGCCCAGACACAGATCCGGATGTTCGCTGTGAAAAGTGCGCCGAGTGTCAATATCAGCAAGCCGAGAAATCCTCCGGTGAGACCCGGCACCGCGAACAGCGTGCCGGTCGCGAATGTTCCGCCCACCACGACGGCGCGTCCTCGCTCCCAGTCCGGGAGCTTCATTCGAACCGAGTAGTAGGCGATGCACAGGATTGCGACAAGGCCCAGGGCGGCCCATGTGACCTGCCGGGCTGTCGAGAAGGCCGATGCGGCAAAAATCGAGGCCAGCAGAAAATTTCCAACGACCAGGAGCGCGAGAACCTCGCGGTGCCGCCGCGCGAAACGATGACGTTCCATGCACGAAGCGGACGGCTCATTCCGCCAGGCATCCCAAACCCGGTCGCCCAAATAAATTGTCCAAACCGCAAAAAATATTGAAGCGGTCAGTTCCGGGTGGAGGGGGTTGCCGACGCTGGATGTGACGATCGCATGCCATGTCGCGGCCACAATGGCCGCGTCCATTCCCAGGTTGTGCAGCAAAGTGAGCGTCTCACGAAGCCGGGTTTTCCAGGTTTTATTTCTCACCATAGTCTCCGGGTCGGGGAGAGAGGGCCGGTTGGCTTGGTTTTCCCTTCCGACCATCCCCCCGCATTTCAATGAAATGTGGGATTTTCCCACATCCTTCAATGGGAAAATTTTTTGCACCCCCGCGAGTTCCGCGTCCACCGGCCCCTTGGGGGCCATGCGCACGAAACCTGCGGGAGGCGACTATTCGGTGATGATGTCCTTGTAGGTCTTGCCGGCCGGAATCATCGGGAGCACGTGTTCCGTGTAGGGAGTCATCACATCGAGGATGTACGCTTCCTTGGAATCCAGGAGGCGCTGAATGGCGGCGCGGAGATCTTTTTTGTGCCGGACGCGCTCGCAGGGGACGCCGAAGCCCTTGCAGATCTGCACGTAATCGGGGTAGATCCGTTTGAGATCCTTCGGATCGCCGAGGAAGGTATGGCCGCGGTTTCCGCCATGGAAGCGGTCCTCCCACTGCACCACCATGCCGAGGTGTTGGTTGTTGAGGATGATGGCCTTTGCGGCGATTCCCTCGATGTGCGCGGTCGCCAGTTCCTGCACGTTCATGAGGAAGGATCCGTCGCCGTCAATGTCAATGACTTCCTTGTCCGGACGGGCCACCTTCGCCCCCATGGCGGCGGGGTATCCGAATCCCATCGTGCCGAGGCCGGCGGAAGTCAGGAACGTGCGCGGCTTCACAAAGTCGTAAAACTGTCCGGCCCACATCTGGTGCTGGCCCACGCCTGTCGTGATGATCGCATCGCCCTTTGTGAGATCGTAGAGCTCGCGGATCACGTGTTGCGGCTGGATGACATCCGACGTGTCCTTATACGTCAGCGGGCTTGCGGTCTTCCACTTCGCAATCTGGGCATACCAGCCCGGGTAGCGGGTGAAGCCCTTGGAAAGGCGTTTGCGACCGGATTTCTCCAGGGTTTTGTTCATGTGACCCAGAGCGTATTTCAAGTCGCTCAGGATCGGCAGGCTCACGAGTTTGTTTTTGTTGATCTCGGAATTGTCGATATCAATGTGAACGATCGTGCCGTGTTCGCAGAATTGCTCGACCTTGCCGGTCACGCGATCATCAAACCGCACGCCAATGGCGAGGAGGAGGTCCGCCTCATTCACCGCGTTGTTGGCATACACCGTGCCGTGCATGCCGAGCCACTTGAGAGACAGGTCGTGGGTCTCGGGAAAACAGCCGATGCCCATGAGGGTTGTCGCCACGGGAATTTGCGCGCGTTCCGCGAACTCCAGAAGTTCCGCCGAAGCCGAGCCGGAGATCACCCCGCCCCCACAATAGATCATCGGGCGCCTGGCCTTTTCCATCAGACCAATCACCTCTTGCAAGGCACTGTCGTCGGCCTTCACGTCCGGATTGTATCCACGAAGGCTCACGGTTTTTGGGAAAATCGGTTTGGCGGATGCGATTTGGATGTTTTTCGGGAGGTCGATCAGCACCGGACCCGGACGTCCGGATTGCGCGATATAAAAAGCCTCCTTTACGATGCGGGGGATTTCCGCGATGTCCCACACAAGATAGCTGTGCTTCACCATCGGCAGCGTCACGCCGAACACGTCGGTCTCCTGAAAGGCGCCGCGACCGATCATGGCCTGGGGCACCTGGCCTGTGATGACCACGAGCGGAATCGAGTCCATGTAGGCATCCGCGATGCCGGTCACAAAGTTCGTGGCACCGGGACCGGAGGTCGCCATGCAAACACCGGCTTTTCCCGTCGTGCGGGCATAGCCCTCGGCGGCAAACACGCCGCCCTGTTCATGCCGGGGCAGGATCGTGCGAATCTTCCGGGTTTTTGTCAGTGCCTGATGCATCGGCATCGAAGCGCCGCCCGGATAGGCAAAAATGACTTCCACGCCTTCACGCTCAAGACAGGCAACAAGGATTTCCGCCCCGTTCATGACGTTCCCGCGCTCCGGTGCGGATTTGGCGGCAGGTTTCGTGGATCGTTTGGTTTTCATGAGAATGCAGGAACCGTTCAGCCTAAACGCAGCAGGATCAGATTGGCGAGGCTAAAATACAGGGCCAGCGTGCAGATATCCGTCAAGGCAAGGGCAACCGGGCCGGCGGCAATCCGGGGATCCAGCTTCAGTGCCCGCGCAGTGGCCGGAATGAGAACGCCGAGAAGACAGGACGTGATCGTCGAGAGCCAGATGCTCAGACCAATGGCCACGGCGGCCAAAAAATCCTGCCGCCACGTCGCCACGATGGTGCCGACAACCAATCCGCACGCGCCTCCCAGCAGGATGGCTGTAAAAAGTTCCTTTCGGATGTTCAGCAACAGCCATGCGAAAGTCGGTTTGGATCGGTGCAGGGCCTGCAGAGTCACGGCGATCGCCTGGGCGCAGACGCTTTCTCCGAGGCCGAGAACCAGCGTGAGAAAAAACGCCAGGACGATGCGCTGCTCCAGGGTTTCCGCAAAGGCTCCGGCCAGCAGGGCGCAGAGTGTGCCTCCGGCGATCGTCGCAAGCAACCACGGGAACCGGAGCGAAAAGGCCTTCCAGCCCGAAGCGTTGGTCACGGCGGAAACACGGAACCCCAGGGACTGGAACAGATCTTTTGTCTGCTCCCGTTCCGCGAGATCCAAAACCTCCCCCGTGAAGACGCTCACATCCAGAACCCCGACAATCTTTCCCCCGGAATCCACGATGGGAAAGGCGAGGAAATTGTGCAGGACAAAAAACTCGCAGGCCTCGAACAGGCTGACGCGGGAGGGAATGGCCACGATGCGGCGGATCATGACCGAAGCGAGTGGGGTTTCGAGCGGATCCGTGAGGAGGCGCCTGGTCGGGAGAACCCCGCAGAGCTTCCCCTCCTTGTTGGTCACGTAGAAGTAAATGATTTTGTCCTTCAGCCCGTGGGCGCGCACGGAGTCGAGGGCTTCGCCGATGGTGAGATTTTCCTCCAGGACGGGAAAATCTGTTGAACAGAAATCCATGACCGGACGCTGAAGATCTTCCTGTGGGACCATAAATGTTCTTACACGCTGCCCACCCGACTGCCAAATGCGAAATGTTCCGTCACGGGTGCGGCACAAAAGAGGCGCGTTACGCCCTGATTGGGGACCTGCTCGGTCTGGTCCGCAGACGGTTGGCGGGGAGGGAACGGCCCGAGGCGGACGACACGGAGGTCGTCCCTCCAAAAGTGGTGCTTCGCGTTTTGCGTGGGGGACAGGTCGCCCCTCCGGAAATCACGTCGCGCCCTGGAGGGACCAGCTCCGTCTGGTCCGTGGCAGTCGGTGCGGATGAACCCAATCCGAGGTGGACGACACAGCCGAGCGAAGCGAGACAGCTTGTTCGAAAGAACAACCCGAAGGGTGGCCGCAGGCCAG
>JACSRU010000082.1 GCA_014879575.1 Chthoniobacterales bacterium
CTTCAAACTTCCCGAAAAACTCAACATGGCCGCATCACCCCCAAGGATCGAATCACTTCCCCGGCCAACACCGCCTGCCTCGAATTGAACACCTCCAAGCGGACTCCGTTTCCGATCTCGATGCCCAACCCTTCCCCTTTACCGGAATCCTCCGGCCCCAATGTCGCCTCTACCCAACTCAGGCCGCCCGGCTTGCCCGTCTCCCCGCCACGCTTGTTCGCCCGCCTCGCTTTCCCCACCCAACTCATCAGCGTCGAATACTTCACCCCGCAGAAGGCAGCGAACTGCTGCCCCGTCATCCCGCTCGCGCCGTAGGCCGCCAGAATCTCCTCCTGCTTCTCCTTCGGCGTCCGGACCCGCCCCTCCGTGTCCACCTTCAGAACCACCTCTTTCCCGCTTTGCGTATTGGTCATGACGCAAAACTACGACACTTCCGCTATTTCCTGCCAGATGCGCTAGAAATGACGCTTACTGATGAACCGCAGAGTTCGGGTTCGAATCGCTAAGGCACGTTTAACCACGGATCTCACAGATGGCACGGAGAAGAAAGCAGGACGCCGTAGCTATCAATTCATCCGAGTTATCCATGCAATACGTGGTCCTCCCGTCTTCAAAGGCTCGCCTGATCAATGGGCTTGGATTCGCCAAGAAGCTCTTTGCTGATGCGCTCGATGGCTTCGTTGGCCATCTGGCTGGCGGGGTAGTAACGCTGGGCCACAGCATACCAGCTCAGGCTGAATCCGAGGTCTTTGCGGGCTTCGGCTTCCTTGGCCTTGTTGATGGCCGCAACAAATTCTGCTCCTTTCCCGGCTAGTTCGCCCCGCAGGGCATTGAGCTTGATGTCACCGGGCAGGTTTGCGACGGCCAATTCGACCGTTTCCCATGCACCGAAGACATCGCCGTTGGCCCGAAGGAGATTGGCTTTTTCGGAAGCCATCTCGGCGGTTTTGATTTTTTCGAGGGCGTCCTTGAGTTGCTCCTGGCGCTTCGGGTAGTCCTTCATGGCGGGCGCGAAAGCGAGTTGCTTCTCAAAAATAGCCCGGTAGTTTTTCTCTTCGACCAGCCGGTCGAATTCGGTTAGGGACTGGTTGCCTACGTCCTGCGCTTCGAAGAAGGTCGAAGCGCTGGTTTCCAGTTCGGGATTCCCCGGCCATGCCTCGGCGGCGGATTGGAATTCCTGCATGGCAAGCTGAGTATCGCCTTTCTGCGCGGCGAGTTTGGCTTTGCCCAGGCGCATCCGGCTCTCCAACTTGACCGCATTAACGATTGCCAGCGGCTTGGTTGTGTCGAAATCGGGGGCGACGAGCTTCATTTCCGCCAAAAGCGACTCCAAACTGGTGAAATCTCTGGCCTCGATCATGTTCTGCATCCGGTCGAGTTTGGTAGTGAATGCTTCCACCTTCGCCTTTCGGGCGCGTGGCAGCCCCAGCACGGCGGGGTGAAAATCATTCACCATAAAGGCCGTCTGCAAGCGGTCTGTGGCGTTGGAAATCTGTTTCTCATCGAGCCGATAGTTGAAGACGTCAATGCTACGCTGCACATCGCGGTGCATTTCCAGTGCGGCGTTGACTTGCTGGGCCATGGAAACGGGATATTCGCCCTGATCGAAGATGCGCCGCCAAAAATCCGCAGCCAGAAGGACGTGCCGGTGACGCCCGCTCTCGAAGAGGGTCGTTATATATTCTGCGAAGTCCGCCTTGGCCTGATCGAAAAGCTTTTCCGCCTTCAGCTCGTTCATCTTGATCTTCGCCTTCATCTCAAGCGATTTGAGGTAGGCCTCGGTCAGTTCCAACTTGCCCATCACGCTGTCCACACTGGGCATACCGGCTCCAGAATCACCGCCCGAGTTCGGATTGTATGTCGGCACGCCGCCGTTCGGCTGGTTACCGCCACCGGTGTTGCGGTTCTCGGCCCGGTTCCCTTGATTCAGCCGACGTTGATAGTCGATATCCTTGTCGCGGATCGTATCGGAAATCATGTCCGCATTCCGGTTGACCGTATCGATTTCTTTCCTGATGCGGTCGTTTGCCTTGCCGAGAATGGAAGTTGTCCGGTCCGCGTTCCAAATGCTCTCGATCCGGTTCGCCAATTCCCACGAGACCCCCGCGTCGATGTCACGGTAATCGGCCAACACGAGCAGATGTTTCCAAGCCTCAGGGGTTTTCCTCTCGCGGAGAAGGCTCAGCACGAGATCGTATTCCTTCTGATAGGCGTCGAGGCGTTGTTGAGAAATTTCCTCCATGCCAAGAAATTCCTCGAAGCGGGTGCGTGTTTGCGGGTCTTCAATTCGGCCACCACCAAGTGCCTCGCGGGCGATCATCTTGGTTTTCGCCTGCCCTTGAGCGTCCAACACCTCTTTCGCCGCCGTGCCTTCTTGCGGCTTGCGGTTGAAAAGATACTCCATTGCGGAAGAGGTCGTCGAGCCAGCCCCGGTCGCATCAGCCCCCGGCGTGCCGCTCGGGGTGGAAGTTGCAATGGGTGTCGCCTCAGCCGGGGGCGTGGCCGCAGGATCTTGAGCCGATATGGGACTCACCACAGATAGGACGGAAATGAGAGAGACAAACCACGGATTGCACTGATTACACGAATAAAACGAAGACTTCAGGGGCTGGAGACGAGCAGCGAGCAAGGCAGCCCCCAACTGATGCACAGATCTTCTCAATACCCCGCCTTCCCCATCCGTGAAATCTGTGTAATCCGTGGTTAAAAACTCTGTGGTCAACTCAGTTCTTTCGGATCGAATTCGCATAAATAAGGCCTCCTTCTTTGACTTCCAATTCCGAAAGGTAGCTCTGGCCCTTGGTGAAGTAAATCTCTTTGCCGACCGCAGCCGGGATCATCACCGCGATGGGCCGGGAATCGCCTTCCGCCGAGAACAGCATAAGCCGCCCAACCCCTTCTTTCCATCCCAGATCGGCCTCAACCCGTAACTCTCCCTTGAACTTTGCGCCTGCCACCCCACGATGCCCCTCAAAATACTTCGCCACCGGAAACGGTTCCAACGTTCGGTAAGGATCGTTTAGGTAACTGGTCACAAAAATCCCCGACACAACCCCAATCGCCAACACGATCACGCCCAACCCGCTCCAGAGCAGGAGGTTCTTGTTGCCGGAAGGCTTGGTCGGCACGGTTGACTCAGCGTTAGCAAAGGGGGAGATCATGTTGCGCGGTTAATCACTATCGTCCTTCCTCAGTTCTCAGTGCAGTTACACAAGGCGAGCTTGTCACAAAATCAGAGTGGGGTTTCATCGTCATCTGAACCAATTCGTATTCATCTCAGGCATCATTGATGGCCGAGAAGATGAAATACCGCCTTCAGACTTCAGAGTAATAAAATATAAAGCAGTCCCATCAAAATACGCCTTCATATTCGTCTTCCATGGCACAGTTTCCTCGTTGTTCCCTGAGATGATTTTAACTTCACTCATTCCAGACGCAGGAGGCGAGACATTCAGTTTCACCTCGAATCCAAGAACACCCTTAATATATTCGCTGATTTCCTTCTCTGACGCCTTTATCCCCTCAGGCAAACCTACCTTAAGTGACCAAACAAATACGGTGTGCGTAGTCTGAAAGGAGGGATATGCAATTTGAATAACGTCAAAATGTCCGTTATCTTGATGAGAACTGGTCTTTACGGACGAGATCATAGACGTCAATTGATCCCCTAAAATTAAGGAGTCCCACCCTTTAGCCTGTTTCACTTCAGGCGATTCCAACGAAAGGCTGCTGCCACTAGGATTAACGGTAAAAAGAAATGAAGAAAGCGAATCCATGCTAAAACAAGGGCTCAAGTTACAAAGCAAAAAAAGTCCAGAAAGAAACAAAAGATTTCGCCAGTTGATATTTTTTATTCTCATGATATTATTTAAAAAGTTAACTGGTCTTTTACCAGTCCTCAGCCACTTCAATGATAGGTCCTTGATTTGGCTGGCACCATACACTTTTATCACAAACCGCGTTCATTACGGCTTGGACAGAAGTATATATTCCGGCCCCGCCAGCATACCACTTGGTGGTTCCGCCGTTCGAATATTTTAGCGCCGCCTCAAAATTATTTAAACCGCCATGAGGGTCGAGAAAACAGAGTTCGGCATTATCCGAAGCCCGAATTTCCCAATCCGAAGAACTTGCACTTTCCTTCGACTGTTTGCCCAATTTGGGGTAGAGAAACATAATCGATCCTGCCGGACAACCGAGCATTTGGATCGCCGCATTATCAAATTGCACCAAGTGAATACATTCCCCCGGCGCTCCGCCTGCAATTTTCCAAATCGGAGTCGGTGTGGCGGAGCCTAATGCATATGTTCCTCCATGAATTGCCGCCAAGGCGTCGTGGGGAGTAGCCTGTCCGCTCGCTTTGTTTACAACATAAGCAACACGCTTTTCCGTTACAGACGACCCTCCAGGAGTTCCGTATGTAACGTAGACTTTATGAGAACCCGTGGTGATCGGGGTCGATTCACCACCCCCCAACTTAAACTTCCATTCAATGCTGTCATTGAGTGCATGAATCTTGTCTTCCAACTTGTCGGTTGAAGTTGCGGTTTTATCAGCATTGTCACCCCCCGCAAGACTCAGACTTGTATCAAAATTCATTCCGGTTGGACCACTTCCAACAACGTTGTAGCTCTTGCTTGGGGTATCGGTGGGAGTCACCTTGATTTTCATCTTCACACCAACATTGGTATTCTTGGTTTGCGAAATAGGGTTGTTAGTTCCAGACTTCCACTCTGGCTCTGTATATTTTGTTCCAGAGTCCTCCCAGTCGCTATTATTGTCCTTCAGCAGGTTGTGATCTGTTGTAAAAGTCAACTCAAGCACCTCAAACTTTGGCACATACACAAAAGTCTCGGCTGATTTCGACGCCTGCTTACTGTCGGTTACTGTGACTTTGACTTTGTTTTTGTTGCCCTCAGCGGATGAGCCAAATGCTACATCACCGGGGTCCTTTTTATCTGTTGGTGGTGTTCCTGACGCATTGTCGAATGACCAAGAGTAAGTGTAGGGAGGGCATCCCCCGGAGGGTGAACATGAAAAACTTTCTGAACCATCCATCGTGACCACGGAATTGGTTGACGGAGAAACTGTAACATCAAGCTCTCCAGACGCGATCGCGTTTATGCTGATAACGCCGTGAATAAGCCCGACTAGGCAAAGGCGTAGAAGCCATCGAAATGAGGTGCCTAGGATGTAAGAGGTGTTCATATTTCGTTGTTTCGTATCTGGATTAATCTATCTAGCCTTTCACGTGCATTGGGATATTCTCCCTGCAACCGTTGGTAGTGAGTAATTTTTTCCTCCGACGTTAGAGATTGGTCGTGGTCGTAAGATTGCAGAATCACATTAAACCGACGCTGCTGGTTGGTGATGAGTTGCGCAAGGTCACGGGCTTTGGCCGATTCGTGACGTCTTCCTATGTAAAACAGTGCCAAATCATACAGCGCATCCTGCCTTTTCGCGTTGTCTGCGGTGCTTGATTCGATAATTGCTTTCCATGTCTGCTCTATCCGGTCAAGCTCTTCGGAGCTTGGCAACGGGTTCGACGAGGAAAAGCGGTTGCCGTCTTGGTCGTAGGTGAAGGTCTCGGCTCTGCCGTCCCCGCTAACCTCCCGGACCAGGCGCCCTTCCTCATTATAGGAAAGTTGCCGCAGGACATTGGTGACATTCCCTCGAATCTCCTCCACCTTTCTGATTTTTCCCGCCAGTTTCCCACTCGTAAACCATGAGGTGACCTTCTTCACCCCATCGATTCCCTGCACGATCTCTTCGCCCTTGGCTCCGTCACGGTGCCAGAACTCGCTCTGGTTCTTGGCGTTCCGACGCCCAATGGCGGCGTTGTCGAAGGGGCCAGCACCGGGCTTGATGTCGTAGGTCCAGTCGCCGTCCTTGATGATCTTCTTGCTGGCCGGGTTCCAGACAATGAGGCGGCCACCGAGCTTCATCGTCGGGTTAAGCTTGTCGTCCACGGCGTATTCGAAGGTGCGAACCGTGCAGTCTGCCTGGGTGATCCTGCACAAGCTCTGGTCCATGCCGCCCACGAGGTTCTGATTATTGATGACCTGCACGCGCGGCCGTTGACTGCGTTGCAACCCGATTTGCCGGTTGTCGGCAAGCCGGAAGCCGGTGACTTCTCCGGTGATGGCTTCTTTCTCCACTCGCAGGACAGGGAGATTGCCCTCCCGGATTTCGGAAACTCGGTTGCCTTCATAAAGGAAATCAAACTTGCGGTCCTTCAACTGCATGGAGACAAGTCGTCCCTTGTTGAAAACCAATTTGCTGCCACAATCGGCCCAGGCGGTGATCGTGTCCCCCCGGATTTCCGCCTTCCAGCCACCTTGGCCGTTGAGGATGTTCGGATTGTTCTTGTCCCGCCCGAATATGCGGAACCATCCGTCCGGCTGGTCCAGTTTGAATCCGCTCTCGTCCACTTGCAGCATCCGGGATTCCAGAAGCGGGACGGTCCAGCCATGCCCTGCGTAGGGCGAATTATTCCCGCTTTGGGAGGAAAAAACGGCAAATATGGGTAGGGAGAGACCCTTGCCAGCATCGAGGTCTCCCAGTTTCTCAACCTGCAGGACGTGGCCTTGGTAGTCCACTCCTTCGAAGTGGCTCTTGGGCTCCGTCCAGCCAATCCCGCAGCCGAGAAGTAGCGAGGGAAGAAATAATGCCGGCAACAAAAGACGCTTGACCGTGAATGACGTAAACGGTCGGGATAGGCAAGCGTAAGCCACGCGGCGCAGACTCCCCCGGCCACTTTGGTTAATGTTGTCTTGCGCAGTTGTCATTCAAGAGTGTCTTTAGCAGTCATTCGCTTTTCTGCTTCGGGTACGACCTAGATTCGACTTCTATTCTTGCTAATGCTGCCAACATAGCAAAGCGTCCTGGCCCTAGGGCTAACGTGTTCACGTCAGGTACTTGTCCCTCCTTGTCGACGAAGCTAACTCCGGCAATGCCTTTCAAAACATCCTCCGGCAGAAGAAAGCCGTCGGGCAGCGGAATGTTTGCCCAATCGCGTTCGACGTTTTTCAGAAGAGCAATGATCTCCGGAGTCGGAAGCGCAAAATATTTGGCAGCCAATAAAGCCATCGCCATATTTGAACGCAATACGACCAACTCCTGCTTTGCGGAGGTATTGCCATCCGAATTATTCAGCTCATTGAACTGGTTCGCCATGTAGGCCAAAGATTCTTGAAGCTTGCCTTGATCGTAATTATATTCTCTACCTTGAATTTCTACAGTGGCCGCAAAGCTCGGCAGTCCGTCTGCTTGCACAAGGACTGATGTAGCAAATAAAATGAATGGAATGGCCAAATATTTCATATTGATATGGATATGGGATCTCTAAAAGGTAACTATGGAGCCGGGCAGGAGCAATCTCCTGCAACAGGTGCAGCAAAGGTTACTGTGATTGCGCTGACTGCTGAATAGGCTGCTTGTCCCCAATTAGGATTATTACACTTTACGTATTTTTTGGGATGATTTGAATCAGGTGCCTGATAAGTGACATCACTCGCCGGAGGATGGCCGATGTTCTTTTTGCTTCTAAACGTTTGCTGTGTAGCCTCGATTTTACTTATTGCAGAAGATAAATCAGTCGAAGCATTAGAGCTCGCTTTAGCAGCAGTCGAACAAGGCGCTGATTGGTAGGTTGAAAGCCACGATTCAAAGGCAGCCCAAGCGCCATAAGCATAGGCTTTATGGATATCAACATGCCAATATTCGTGAACAGCTATCGCATCAACGAAATCTTGATAAATCCAGTAACCCGTGGGGAATGTTGTCTCCGTGTTAACCTTCGGAAGGTTCACATGACCGGTGAATGACAACGTTGGTGGATTCTCTATGTAGGCAACAAAACAGTTCGGATTTGACTCGTCAGCCTTCGTCTTAATTTTGGCACTGAGCGAGGCTTTTACGGCAGTCCATCCGGTAGGTGCCCAAGCCCCATTACCGACAAAAGTCCCCCATGCGTCACCGGAACCGCCTCCCATTGGTACCTCGTGGTAATCAACGGTTGGATCAGAATAGTCAACCGCTAAACCTGAGATCTGCGACATCAGCAAAATCGCGATCAAAGCGTCCCTGCAATTTTTACTATTTATATTCATAATAAGTGAATCCAGATGGCAAAACATTGGTTACAAATACGTTGTCTCCGTCGTAACCAAAGGTCTGGATAAGTCCGCTGGAATAAACTACTTTGGAAAGTTTTCCATCGCTATAAATTTTCTCAAGGTATTGCTTTCCATTGCGGAACTCTTTGGTGACTTCTCCGTTTTCGGATCTGCGATACTCCACAATGGTATCGCCAAGAAATTGACGCATAAGATTCCCGTGTTCGTCATAAGCTTGACGATATCGCTCAGCACTTTGTCGCATCCTCCCTGCCAGCTGTCCACTGGTAAACCAAGAGGTGACATTTTTTACGCCATCAATACCTTGAAAGATCTCTTCGCCTTTGGCTCCATCGCGGTGCCAGAATTCGCTTTGGTTCTTGGCGTTCTTACGTCCAATGGCGGCGTTGTCGAAGAGGCCTGCGCCGGACTTGATGTCGTAGGTCCAGCCCCCGTCTTTGATGATCGTCTTGCTGGCCGGGTTCCAGACGATGAGGCGGTCGCCGAGCTTCATCGTCGGATTAAGCTTGTCGTCCACGGCGTATTCGATGGTGCGAACCGTGCCATCTGCATGAGTGATTTTGCTCAAACTCTGGTCCATGCCACCCACGAGGTTCTGATTGTTGATGACCTGCACGCGTGGACGCTGGCTGCGTTCCAGCCGAATCTGCCGGTTGTCGGCAAGCCGGAAGCCGGTGACTTCTCCGGTGATCGCTTCCTTCTCCACTCGCAGGACAGGGAGATTGCCCTCCCGGATTTCGGAAACCCGGTTGCCTTCATAAAGGAAATCAAACTTGCGGTCCTTCAAATGCATGGAGACGAGCCGTCCCTTGTTGAAGATCAGCTTGCTTCCGCAATCCGCCCAAGCCGTAATGGTATCGCCTCGGATTTCTGCCTTCCAGCCGCCTTGACCGTTGAGGATGTTCGGGTTGTTCTTGTCGCGGCCAAACATCCGGAACCATCCATCCGGCTGGTCCAGCTTGAATCCATTCTCGTCCACTTGCAGCATGCGAGATTCCAGAAGCGGCACAGTCCAGCCGTGCCCGGCGTAGGGCGAGTTATTACCGCTGTGTGATGTAAAGACGGCGTATATGGGCAGGGAGAGCCCCTTACCTGCGTGAAGATCACCCAGTTTCTCAACTTGCATGACGTGGCCTTGGTAGTCCACTCCGTCGAAGTGGCTCTTGGGCTCAGTCCACCCAATCCCGCAGCCGAGAACCACGGAGGGGAGGATAGTGGTGAAGAGGAAAAGGCATCTCACCAGGGATGAGACATATTTGACAGGTGAAACCGAGGAGTGCGCGAGAAGCAATTTGCCTCGCGTTACCTTTATCGATCTGTTTCCCCCTGTATTCATTTCTTGTGAACTTTATTGCTTGTCAGCCTTCGGTGGGGGCCTCAGCTGGCAGTTGTGCTCGAAGTGTGTCGGCTTATTCC